>DALYCS010000007.1:22063-27137 GCA_031973615.1 Flavobacterium sp.
ATTCTCAAAGCTGTTATGGTAATGCCAAAAAAGGACAATACGTATTGTCCTACAAAATAGGAAACTAATAAAATAAGAAATACATTAAAAGCCGTCCAAAGCGAAACTTTTGCGCGTTCTTTTTTGGTATAGTCTTGTGTTAATCCTACAAAAATAGGAACGGTACCAATAGGGTTTAATACCGAAAATAGTGCAGCAAATAAATAGACGAATACTTCCATATTTGTTTTTTTGTAAAGATACAAAACAATTTTAGAGTGGAATATAAATAGCTCTTTTTGATTATTATTTCATAACTTTATAAAAAGTTAATTATGAAAACATTAGTAATTGGTGCTTCAACAAACAAGGAGCGCTATTCCTATAAAGCCATCCATAGTTTAGTTGATAATAGTCATCAAGTAGTAGCTATTGGATCCAAAAAAGGGATGGCCTTTGATATCCCAATTGAAACCGAAAAGTTGGATTTTCAAGCTATCGATACGATAACATTGTATCTAAATCCCATAGCTCAAGAAGCATATTATGATTATGTTTTATCTTTAAAACCAAGACGCGTCATATTCAATCCGGGCACCGAAAATTCAGCGTTTTATAAACTGCTTGCTGCGCATAATATCCAATATGAAGTGGCTTGCACCTTAGTTTTGTTAGCAACTAATCAATATTAGTAACGGGTGTTTTCTTGGGTGGGTTTACTAATGATAAGTAAACCTAAAAAGGTGAGTAGTCCATTAACAATAATGATCTCTACAGAAAACACATACCCCGAAAACCAGTCGGTCGCGTGGTTATTGATCCAATATGTTATTATTGGTGCCACTATACAAATCACCGGAACAAGTTTGTCGTGAACCGTTTTTGATTTCATAAATAAACCAAATGCATACAACCCAAGTAGGGGACCATAGGTATAACTGGCCACGGTAAATATCATAGATACTACAGATTGATCAGTGAGCGAATTGAATAGTAAAATGACTAAAAACATCAATAAAGAAAACCCAATATGCACCAAATGACGGTTTCTAACAATATTAGGTTTGCTTTGGTTTGTCGCTTTATCCATGCCTAAAAAGTCGACACAAAATGACGTAGTTAATGCGGTGAGTGCTGAATCGGTAGTGGCAAAAGTAGCAGCGGTTAATCCCAATAAAAACACGATCGCTGGTGCCAATGTTAAATGATGAAATGCAATTTCAGGAAATAGTAAATCGGTTCTGGGTTTGCCAGTAGTTAAATCCAGGGGTACTTCAATGCCGTTTTTTGTAGCATAGATATACAAAAGGGCTCCTACACTCAAAAAGAAAATATTGATCAATACAAAGATTCCGGTAAACGTAAACATGTTTTTCTGTGCTTCACCAATGGTAGCACAACTTAGATTCTTTTGCATTAAATCTTGATCCAATCCTACCATGGCAATGGTTACAAAAATACCACCCAACAGTTGTTTCCAAAAATAATTACCACTTTGATAATCGTCGAAAAAGAAAATTTTGGAATAGTGACTTTCTTTTACCGTTTCGAAGGCTTCAAAAAAGCTTAAATCGAGATGATTGCAAATGAAAATAATTGTTAAAAAGACCGAAGAAACTAAGAAAAAAGTTTGCAATGTATCAGTAATAATGATCGTTTTTAATCCGCCTTTATAGGTATAAGCAAAAATTAAGGCCAATGAAATCAATACTGTTGCTGCAAATGGAATGTTATAAAAGTCAAAGACATAGCGTTGCAATACAATGATGACCAAGTACAGTCGGAATGACGATCCAATTGTTCTGCTGATTAAAAAAATACTTGCTGCAGTTTTATAACTAATCGTTCCTAAGCGTTGTTCAATATACCCATAAATTGAGGTAAGATTCATCCGATAATATAAGGGTAATAGTACTTTGGCAATGATGAGAAATCCAATCGCATTCCCCAATACAAATTGAAAATATTTGAACTGCAAATCAGGATTTCCAACTTCTCCCGGAACCGAAATAAACGTAACTCCCGATAAAGCCGTGCCAATCATTCCAAAGGCAACCAAATACCATTTAGAGTTTTTATTGGCTTTAAAAAAAGCATCATTTCCACTGTCTTTTCTACTCACAAAGTGGGAAATAACAAACAATAAACCAAAGTAAACTACAATTAATATTAATATGGAAAATGGACTCATTTTTCTGATAATTTTTAGTGGTAGCAATTTACATAAATAATCTTCACATTTTCAAATAATCTAACGCTCAAAATTTGTTACTTTTGTGAAATGGAATTGCCTTCAAAATTAGTAGAGAACGCCGTAAACGAAATGGCACAGTTGCCAGGAATTGGTAAACGTACCGCTTTGCGTTTGGTGTTGCATTTGCTTAAACAACCACTAGATCAAACAGAAGCATTAGCAGAAGCATTAGCAACAATGCGTAAAGACATTCAGTTTTGCACAATCTGTCATACGATTTCGGATGAAGAAATTTGTGGTATTTGTTCGAATGCGGCTCGTGATGCATCGATTATCTGTGTGGTAGAAGATGTGCGCGATGTAATGGCTATTGAAAATACAAATATGTTTAAAGGGGTTTACCATGTATTAGGGGGAAAAATCTCTCCAATTGAAGGTATTGGTCCCTCACAATTAAAAATCACCTCTTTAGTAGAAAAGGTAAAAGAAGGGCGTGTGTCTGAAATTATTTTTGCCTTGAGTTCGACCATGGAAGGTGATACCACAAATTTTTACATTTACAAACAACTCAAAGACTTTGCGGTTAAGATGTCAACAATTGCGCGTGGAATTTCCGTTGGCGACGAATTGGAATATGCCGATGAGATAACCTTAGGGAGAAGTTTACTTCACCGTATTCCTTTTGAAACGGCAATCAAGCAATAATTCTATTCGTTGATTGGACAACCAAAACATTTGCGAGCATCCACATCAAATTGATATACTAGTCCCAATTCAAAGGTACCGCCTGATTTTCCAATTTTTGAGGTGATGGCATCGTAGGATAATCCCACTTTAAAATTTTCATATTGTAAACCTGTAAAAAAGTTTACCGATGTTAGTAAAGGACTTGTTTGACTTTGCGGCATTGGATTAAGTGCAAGCGTGGTACCCAAAGATAAATTGTTGAAAATTAATGCCGTTCCTATGTCCAATCTATTGTATTGCGCTTGTTTCATGAAATTAGCGGTTATCATCATACGGGTTTCGTAGGGTAAAAAGACCGGATCAACGTAGGAAGCAATATCAAATTCATATCCCGTAGTTACACTAAAGAACATGTCTAAAGGAATATTTCCTTCTTCGACCAAAGAAATGTTTGGCCGGTTCAAGTGTTTTACAGACGTGCCTATCCAAAAATTAGTGTTGTGAAACAGTAATCCGGCAGAGATATCTAAAAAATGGAGTCTATTTTTCGCTTGTAGTGGATCAATACTGATGGGGTTGATGGTTTCATTTCCAATGTTAATTTGGTCGCCCAATACAAGATTTTGGAAACCAAAACTTTTACTTCCATAGCCCACTTCAATACCGGGTCTAAAATACCAATCATAATCCAGTTGCACACTATAAGCATAGTTGACATTAGCTTGCAAATAATTGTATCCCGTAAACGATTCTTTGTGGTTTAAAAAATTCACTCCAATTCCGCTCCTTGCTTCTTCAGAATAGGTACTAAAATAGGCATAATCTGTATCTACTTTTAAATCCAAACTTACCCATTGAGATCGATGAAAAACACCTGCACTGGTTGATTCTAAAAAGCCTGTAAAACTCGGATTTTGCGTTTCAGGAATTAAAAAATATTGTGTAAAAATAGGATCTTGGGCCCAACAGTTTGCGCTGAGCAGTAAAATTCCCATTAGTATATAGTTGAATATTTTGGTCATGTTATTTGATCAAGGTAAAAGGGCCGCTTTTTTCGATTACAGCACCATAAAATGTAGTGCCGGTTACTTTATAGTAATAGTTTCCATTTTCAGCTGGAGTTCCATTTATTTTTCCATCCCAACCCACAATAGTGGCTTCTTTTTCGGAATAGATGACATTGCCCCACGTATCATAGATTTGAAGTGAAATGTCTTCAAGTCCTTCAAATTCAGGTTTAAAAATGTCATTTATGCCATCTGAATTGGCGGTAAACCCATTAGGAATAATTAATTTATAGCCTTTTGTAATGATGAGTGTAATAATGTTGGTTTTTATACATCCTAGTGGATAGGTAACCGTTTGTGTGACTACATATTCTCCTTCTAATACATACGTGTGAATTGGATTTTCTTCTGTTGAAAAAATACCGTCACCAAAATTCCAGGCAACACTTACATAATCACCGGTAGCTGTATTAGTGAATTGTATCGGGTCATTGATGGAATACAAACCATATGTTGTATAAGCAAACGAATTTTGTCCAAAACCTGGACTGCCAATTATCGGATTAGATATCGTTACACTCTGTGAAGTTGTACAGCCATTTGCATCCGTTATAGTTGCCGTAATTAATCCATTTTGATTTGTAGTCATAAATTGATTATTTATTCCGGAAACCGTACCTGTAGACCAATTAATTTGGTATGGACTCATACCGCCAGTAACATGCGCTTCAAATGTATTGGATACACTGCCTAAAGGACAGTTTACTTGTGTGGCTTGATCAAGAATGAGTGAAAGCGGTAAGGGTCTTGAAACAGTATAAGAAGCTGTTTTGGTACATCCTCTACTGTCGGTTACCACTACAGAATAGTTTCCATTTGTGATAGCATTTAGATCTTCTGTTGTTGCGCCGTTAGACCATGCATAAGTAAAAGGCGGTGTACCTCCTGAAACCACTAAATTTATAGCCCCACTATTTGCATTAAAACAGTCTAATGCATTTTGCGTCGTTGCGTTCAATACTAGGGGTTGAGGTTCTACAATAATAAAGGTTCTATTGATGTAACATGGTGTCCCATCTGAAATTGCAACAGTATAGGTGCCTGGACTCAGATTATTTCGAACGGTTCCAGCCGTACTTCCGTCACTCCAAGTTAAGGTAACAGGTGCAAGGCCGCCTATTAAATTCAAGTTGATGCTGCCGTTATT
>DALYCS010000007.1:27147-28586 GCA_031973615.1 Flavobacterium sp.
CAACATCTACCGTTATTGGCTCCAAAACATGAGATGTTGGTGACAACAGGATTGATAGTGAAAATTGGTGCTTCTACAATCGTTATTGTTATGGGTTTTGTACAACCATTAGCATCTGTAATAGTAATAGTATAATTTCCAGGGGCCAAATTATTTTGAAAAAATCCTGTAGCTAAATTGCTCCAATTTGCCTGATATGGACCTGTACCTCCCGTTACATTCAAACTTATTGAAGCATTGTTGGCTCCATAACATGTAATTTCAGTAACGGTTGGTGTAATCACAATATCATTTGGTTGTGTTACCACTAAACCTGTAACTGTTTTTATTCCGCCGTTTGCATCAGTAACAACTACACTATAAGTTCCTGCAATTAAACCAGTGAATTGCGGATTTAAGTTTGTGGAATCGGTTAGGGTTTGCAATACTACATTGGAACTGTTCAATAATGTATAGTCATACGGACCTACTGATTCCTGTGTGATTTGAATTCCAACCGCACCATTTGAGTTGCCAAAACAAATTAAGTTAATGTTCAAAGCAGGGTCTTGTTGCACTAAAAGCTCTGGTGGTTGTGTTAGTGTATAAGTTAATACAATTGGCGCACAATAGCCATCAGTAATGGTAACAGTATAAGTTCCAGCAATCAATCCCGATATATCTTCGGTAGTTGCAGTAAAGCCATTCGGTCCTATCCAGCTGAAGGTATAGGTGCCTGAACCACCTCCCACTGTTAAGTTGATTGTTCCGTCATTACCACCAAAAACGCTCACATTATAACCGTTGTAATTTGAAAGCACTCCAGTTGCAGTGAAAGTTGGATTTACCGTAATGGTATACATAACATCATTACCCGTGCACGAATTGCCATTACTTGTAAATGTAGCGGCAGCAGTGTAGGTAATGGTTAAAGGTATATTTGTAGAATTGATTAATGTTTGAACAGGAATAGAATTGGTTCCTGATGCAATTGCGCCACTAATGCCCACTGGAATATTGGCTGTCCATGCAAAGGTGATGGCTCCAGTCAAAGTCGAACTTAAATTAACTACAGTTGAAGCTGTGTTGTTACAAATTATTTGGTTGGGCAAGTCAAATTGTACATTTGGCTTCGGATAAACATCTACAGTAATTGTAAAAGGATTGCCGGAGCAACTTCCTGCTGTTGGCGTTACTGTATATATTATTGTTTGTATCGTCGCGCTAGTGTTTGTTAATAGTTGGCTAATTTGTGCACCTGTTCCAGCACTAGCTCCGGTAATATTGGAATTGTTGCTAATCGTCCAGTTGTAAGTTGTGCCTACTGGAACAATAGTCATAGCATTTGGAACGCCATTAACTGGAGCCATTGTAAATCCTTGTTCGCTACAAATAACAAAGGTTTGGTCTGCAATGGCAGGTCTCGGATTAACCGTAATAGTATAATTGAACGTACTACC
>DALYCS010000008.1:0-3155 GCA_031973615.1 Flavobacterium sp.
CATCAAAATTACAGCTTTTGGACGTACATGATGTACCTCCGCGGTATAAATATCACCAATAATATCTTTAAATTGTTTGTACAAATTAGTATTATCGTGTTCGTGAATTTTAGAAATCAAATTTTGACGTAATGCTAAAATAGCTCTTCTTCCCAATTGAAATAATTTTACTTCTTCCGAAACGTCTTCACCTACTTCAAAATCAGGCTCTATTTTTCTAGCTTCTGATAATGAAATTTCAGAGTTTTCGTCTTCCACTTCACCGTCTTCTACTACCACACGATTTCTCCAAATCTCCATATCTCCTTTATCCGGATTAATGATGATGTCGAAATTTTCGTCTGATCCGTATTTCTTTTTTAAAGCATTTCTAAATACTTCCTCTAAAATTGCCATTAGTGTAACTCTATCGATGAGTTTGTCGTCTTTAAATTCTGAGAACGACTCTATTAATGCAATATTTTCCATGTCAACTTTTTTATTTAAAATGATACTATAACAATTGCTTCTTTTATATTTTGGTATGGAATTTCAGCTTTTTTATCAACTGTTTCTTTCCCTTTTCCTATTTTTTTTGGTTCTCTGGCTTGCCATTCCAAAGTGATTTTTTCATCATCAGCAGCCACTAATTTTGCTTCAATCTCTGAAGATTCTGTAGTTTTTACCTTGAGCGTTCTGCCAATGTTTTTAATGAACTGTCGTGTAAATTTCAACGGACTTGAAACTCCTGCTGAAGCTACTTCAAGCGAAAAATCTTGCTCTTCTCTATCGAGTTGATTTTCAATAGCACGACTCACATCAATACAATCTTGAAGATTAACTCCGTGATCACCGTCTAAATTAATGCTAATTTTATTGGCATCGTTTATTGAAAAATCAACTAAAAATAATTCAGGTCGCTCAACTAATGCAGCCGCTATCAACTCTTGAACCTTGTCTTTAAACGTCATATTTTTTATAAAAAGAGGCACGCTATGCGTGCCTCATTATTCATTTATCTCCAAATAACTTGGCAAATCTACAAAATTAATTTGAATTAAAAAAATATTGTGGATTCGGATATTTTTTATACCTTTATAATGTGATTTGATCACAACCATTTATATAACCTAAAACAATAATATGAAACGTATTTTAGTCCCCACTGATTTTTCTAAGCATGCAGAATATGCACTTAAAGTGGCTGCACAAATTGCAAAAAAGAACAATGGTGAAGTTTTTTTAGTTCACATGTTAGAACTTCCAACTTCAGGTAATGACGCGATCTCAACTGCGCATGAAATTCCTGAATTAATGTTATTCAAAAATGCTGCTATAAACAAATTAGACGCTATGATGGATGCAACTTATCTTGAAGGCGTAAAAATATCTAAAATGATTCAATTTGAAATGGCTTTTGATGGAATCGTAAAGAATGCAAAAGCACACGATATTGATTTGATTGTAATGGGATCTCACGGCGCAAGCGGTTTTCAAGAAATGTTCATTGGTTCCAATACTGAAAAAGTTGTACGAAACTCAGATATTCCTGTATTAGTTATCAAAAGAGACGAAGATCCATTCAGTGCGCAAAAATTTGTATTTGCCTCTGATTTTTCAGACGAAGCAAAAAAACCATTCCAAAAAGCAATGGCTTTCGCTCAAGGATTTGGCGCTCATTTGCATTTGGTAAACATCAATACACCTAACAACTTTAAATCGACTAAAGCAGCAGAGCAAACTATGACTGATTTTCTTGCTGGCGTAGACACTTCGTCTATAACTACACATATATATAATGATGTTAATGTAGAAAAAGGAATCTTACATTTTGCAAAGAGTATTGATGCCGACTTAATTGGAATGAGTACCCATGGAAGAAAAGGATTGTCACATTTCTTTAATGGAAGTATTAGTGAAGATTTGGTCAATCACGCAAAACGTCCGGTGATCACATTTAAAATATAATCACACTTTTCAATAAAAAAACGACCTAAATTTAGGTCGTTTTTTTATTGTAATATATTGCCATTCAACTACATATAACGAAATAAAAAAACCCTGCTAAATTTAGCAGGGTTTTGTTGGCCCACAAGGACTCGAACCTTGAATGACGGTACCAAAAACCGGAGTGTTACCATTACACCATGGGCCAATTCCCATACAACCTTTTCGATTGCGAGTGCAAATGTAGCACATATTTTGTATTCTACAAATTTTTCCAAAAAATTTATTAAAAAATTAATTTAACATTTTATATCTGTAAAAAAATAGTTTCTTTGTAGTTGAAATTAAGAAACCTTATACATTATATGACTTCATTCAACTTTAAAAAATGGAACACCATACTAGGATGGTTTTCTTTTGCAGTTGCATTATTGACTTATTCGTTAACCGTTGAACCTACGCTTAGTTTTTGGGATTGTGGTGAATACATAGCCACCTCAGCAAATCTAGAAGTTGGTCATCCCCCCGGAGCGCCTTTATTTCAAATGTTAGGAGCATTTTTTGCCATGTTTGCTACAAGTGCTGATAAAATTGCCCTAATGGTAAATTATCTTTCTGTTTTTTCAAGTGCCTTTACTGTATTATTTATGTTTTGGTCGTTGACCCTATTACTGCGCAAAATTATAGAGCAATCCAAAGAAACTACATTTTCTCAAAATTTCATGATCTTGGGAAGTTCTCTTATCGCATCGCTTTCGTTTACCTTTTCAGATAGTTTTTGGTACAATGCTGTAGAAGCGGAAGTATATGCCATGGCCTCCTTTTTAATTGCGCTTTTATTTTGGTTAGGATTGCGTTGGGAACAAGAAATGGAAACCCCTCGTGGGAATAAATGGTTGCTATTGATTTCATTAGTCATTGGCTTATCCTTTGGAGTGCACTTTATGGCCTTATTAACGTTTCCTGCTATTGGCTTTTTATACTTCTTTAAAAAATATAAAAAGGTTACTGTAAAAAACTTCTTGCTTGCCAATGTAGTCATCGTATCTATTTTGCTTTTTATCTTTAAATTATTATTGCCTTTTGCCTTAGGATTTTTCGGTAAAACCGAAATCTTTATGGTGAACGAATTGGGATTGCCTTTTGACTCGGGAAGTATTTTTGCTTTGATCGTAATTATTGCCTTTTTCATTTATGCATTGAAATACACCAAACAGAAAGGGCATCCC
>DALYCS010000008.1:3165-5122 GCA_031973615.1 Flavobacterium sp.
TGGCTTACAATACACTAAGAAAAAAGGGCATGTTTTTTATAACACCTTAATATTATCTACACTCTTTATCTTAATCGGATTCTCAACTTGGTTGATGCTGCCCATTCGTGCCAATGCAAATACACCAATTAATGAGAATAAACCTTCCGATGCTGCTGAAGTATTAGCGTATTACAACAGGGAACAATATGGCGAACAAAAGTTGTTTTATGGACCGCAATTTTCAGAGGCCTATTCTGGCTTAGATTCGGTGACTCCTTATTTAGACGACAAACCCAATTATGAACGAGACTATACAACCAATACCTACGTCATTACCAATAATTTTAAAAACGCAAAACAAAATACCGACGATGCACACAAAGCCTTTTTACCGCGGATGTGGAGCAACGAGCACAATGTAAATTACATGACATTTGGCGGACCTTTAGAATTCCAAATCAACCCTGAGTATGCACATGAAGATGAATTGGTGCAAATAGTTACCGAATTTAGAAAAGGTTTTGCTAGTGGCGAAATTGATTTAAAGGGATATGATAAATTTCTAAATACCTATGGAGAATATTTAATTGTAGAAAAACCGTCATTTATCAGCAACATGAAATTCATGTTTCAATACCAATTTGGTTATATGTATGGCCGTTATCTTCTATGGAACTTTGCAGGAAGACAAAACGATAACCAAGGAAAATACGACGACTCAAATGGTAATTGGATTACTGGGATTAGTTTTATCGATGAATTGTTAGTAGGTTCTCAGAAAAATCTAACTTCAGACATGCAAAATAACAAAGGACGAAATGTATATTTTGGATTGCCTTTTATTTTAGCATTACTGGGCATTTTTTATCATGCTAAAAAAGACATAAAAAGTTTTTATGTATTATTGGCTTTATTTTTATTTACCGGGTTAGCACTTAAAATTTATCTCAACGAAAGACCTTATGAACCTAGAGAACGTGATTATGCCTTAGTTGGGTCATTTTATGTGTTTGCGATGTGGATTGCGCTTGGGGTCTATGCTATTTATGATTGGATCTTACACTATTTGAAACCTAAAGTAGCCCTACCTTTAGTATTGGTTGTATGCTTTTTAGCTTCTCCTGTACTATTAGCTAAAGAAAACTGGGACGATCATGATCGTTCTAACAAATATACCGCTTTAGCAATGGCTAAAGCCTATTTAGATTCTTGCGAACCCAATGCCATACTATTCACCATTGGAGACAACGATACCTTTCCTTTGTGGTATATGCAGGAAATAGAAGGTTATAGAACCGATATTCGAATTGTGAATACCAGTTTATTTATGACCGACTGGTACATTGACCAAATGAAAATGAAAACGCATAATTCGGAACCGATTCCAAGTTCGTTTAAAAGAGACCAATACAAAGGAAGTACTAGAGATTACAGTTTATTTGTAGAGCGTACGGAAGAACCTCTTTTGTTAGGTGAACTATTAAAATTTGTAGCTTTAGATGACGAGAGAGCAAAAATTACATTGGACAGCGGAAATAAAGTGAATTATTTTCCATCTAAAAAAGTAATTATCCCTATTGACAAGAAAACCATCATTCAAAATAAAGTAGTACATCCAAAATACTATGATTCTATTGTGCCTCAAATCGAATTCACAATTAAAGACAAAGCACTTTATAAAAATCGTTTGATGATGCTGGACATCGTAAATGAAAACAATTGGAAACGCCCTATTTATTTTTCAGGAGGCAGCTTTGGTGAAGACGATTACATTTGGATGAAAGATTATTTACAATTAGACGGTATGTGTTTCAAATTGGTTCCACTAAAAACACCAACCGACGATCCAAACCCAATGCGAATGGGATCTATTGATGCTGATAAAATGTATGAAATTGTAATGAAATGGGATTGGGGAAATAGTGGAAATCCTGCAATTTATCACGACCCTGAAACGCGTAAAAACAGCATTACC
>DALYCS010000008.1:5132-10897 GCA_031973615.1 Flavobacterium sp.
ATTACCTATCGCACCAACTTAGCCCGTTTGATGGAAACCTTAATTTTAGAAGGCAAAAAAGAAAAGGCTGAAAAAGTTATTGACTTAGCAATGGCCAAAATGCCAATTGCCTATTTTGAATATTATTCCATGGTTGAGCCTTTTGCAATGGGATATTATGAAGTGGGTAATAAAGAGAAAGCTAGAAAAGTAGTTGCTGAGTTGATCCAAAAATACCAAGAAAGTTTAACTTTTTACAGTGGCTATAAATTAGCCGAACAATATTACTATGCTTCAGACATTGTTTCAGATATAGAACAATACAGAAACTTACTTGACATTGTGAAAGCCGCCGAAGATCGTGCCTTTTACGAAAAAGAAAAAGTCAAATTCAATAACTTCAATAAACGTTTTGCTATTTTCAACAGAAAAATGGAATAAGTAGCGATACAAAATGTACAGGTGCCAATAGAAAAATTTCATTTGGCACCTTTTTTTTAGCTTACTTTTGCTTCATGAAAATTACTTGGACAAAAACACCCCATTGGGTCAAACTTGTTTTTAATACATTGGTTTGGGACCTTCCAAATACCGAACAAAAAGTCTACCTCACGTTTGATGACGGTCCTATTCCTGAGGTCACTGAATGGGTATTAGATCTTTTGAAATCCGAAGGTATAAAAGCCACATTTTTCTGCATAGGAGCTAACATTCAAAAGCATCCTAAAATCTATCAAAGGATACTTACAGAAGGACACCAAACAGGAAATCACACATTCAATCATATAAAAGGATGGAAAACTCCTACAAAAGAATATGTCCAAAACGTTCAAAAATGCGAAATCGAAATCGAAAGAACAGCTACAAATAGTACCAAGCTTTTCCGACCTCCTTTTGGTAAAATCACACCCAATCAATCGAAAGCTTTGCAGAATTTAGGATATAAAATAATCATGTGGGATGTAGTGAGTCATGATTACGACAGGACTATTAGCCAAGAAAAATGCCTAAGCAATGTGCTTACAAAAAGTACACAAGGAAGTATTATCGTTTTCCACGATAGTCTCAAAGCGGAAAAAAACTTGAAATATGTACTACCGAAAGCAATACATTTTTTAAAAAATAACGGGTTTAAATTTGATGTTTTACCTTAGAAAACATTGAAGGATTTAGTACTAAACTAAATTTAGGCTTGCTCCTGCACTAAAGAAATTAAGGTATTGGCATCCAGTTCTCCACTTTGTCTCCAAACCATTTGACCTTCTTTGTAAATCATCAATGTAGGTAACCCTTTAATACGAAGCGCATCAGCTAATTCCTGATTTTTATCCACATCAATTTTTATTACGCGAGCTTTATCACCTAAAGCAGCAGCAACATGACGAATTACTTCATTCATCGCAACTGATGGTTCATTCCACTCTGTAAAAAAATCTATCAATACGGGTACTTGAGCATCGATAAGTTCTCCAAATTTTGACATAAATTGAATTTATTGGTATCAAAAAAAATATTTTTCACTCGAAAATATTATACAAATGTAGCATTTTTAATGAATTACACTACTTTTTCTTCTTTTTTTAGTTCAATGACTGTGATTTCAGGCATAATTCCGACCCTTCCTGGGTAAGCATGAAAGCCAAAACCTCGATTCACATAAATATATCTCCCTGCATTTTCATACAATCCAGCCCATTGTTTGTATACATATTGAATGGGACTCCATTTGATCCATCCTGGAATTTCAATACCAAACTGCATCCCGTGAGTATGCCCTGACAGTGTCAAATGAAAGTGGTTTTCATCGTGCTGAATTTTATCATCCCAATGACTTGGATCGTGACTCATTACAATTTTAAAATCTTTTTTTGACAAACCTTCAGAAGCTAATTTCAAATCGCCACGCTCACCAAATTTTCTACCCCAATTTTCTACCCCTACAAGCGCAATTTGTTCCTGCCCATTTGATATTTTTATATGTTCGTTGAGCAATAACCTAAAATTAATTTTACGATGTATATCTTTAATAGCTTCAAAATTGGCTTGTTTCTCCTCGGTAGAATTCCATTCTACATATTCGCCATAGTCATGGTTTCCTAGAATAGAATACTTACCATATTTTGGTGTATGTATTCCTTTAAAAGTATCAATCCATGGATCCATTTCTGTGGCATGCGTATTTACAATATCGCCGGTAAATAAAACCAAATCCGAATTTTGGGCATTGATCAAATCAATAGCATATTGAATTTTAGCCTCATCATCAAAACTTCCGCTGTGCACGTCTGAAATATGTGTGATGGTTGTGCCGTCAAATGCATCCGGTAAATCTGGAAAAAAAAGCGTTTGTTTGATCACTTTGAAATTATATTTTCCTAACGTTACACCATACAACAAGGAAACGAATGGAATTGCCGCAATTCCCAGGGCTACTTGACTGACAAATTTTCTTCGTTCGGGCAAGAATGTTTGAGGCGTAGCTTTTGTCGCCCAAGAAAAAAGGCCCATAAAAAAACGCACCACATCTTCACCAAATAAGATAATTGTAAGCAGTAATTTGGGTAAATACAACAGCAACAACAAGCCAAAAGTGAACATGGTTTTAGGTGTTTGCCCTACTTTTCGATCAAAGTGAAACAACTGATAGATAATAAATGCTATGGCTAAAGCTGACGAAACATAATAAAAAATAAAAAACCACTTTGATTTGATCAAGGTTCTAAAAGCCTGAAAGGCATAAATTTCTAAAATGGCTACAAATAGTAAAAAAACAATCCAACGAAGCATTTGCAATTTTTTTTTGCAAAGTAACGCACAAGTTGTTCAAAAATCTACTGTATTTAATGAAATTTAACAAAGTGTATATGAATTAAGAATTGTATTTTTACGTCTTTAAAACAATTATCAGTTTATGGCGGATCAAAAAAGACTTTTTCTTCTGGATGCTTATGCTCTTATTTTTAGAGGATACTATGCATTTATAAAAAACCCTCGCATCAATTCTAAAGGAATGGATACCTCTGCCATCATGGGGTTTATGAATTCCTTAATGGATGTTATTAAGCGTGAAAAACCAGATCATTTAGCGGTTGCCTTTGATAAAGGAGGCAGTGATTATCGTTTTGAAATGTATCAAGAATACAAAGCACATAGAGATGAAACTCCAGAAGCCATAAAAATTGCCGTCCCCTATATTCAAGAATTGTTGCGAGCGATGCACATTCCTATTGTTGAAAAAGCGGGTTTTGAAGCCGATGACTTAATTGGGACATTAGCCAAACAAGCCGAAAAAGAAGGCTTTCAAGTCTTTATGGTTACGCCAGATAAGGATTTTGCACAATTGGTTTCGGAAAATATTTTCATGTACAAACCAGCCCGAATGGGGAACGATATCGAGATTTGGGGCATTCCTGAAGTCTTAGAAAAATTTGAAATCGAGCGTCCCGACCAAGTCATTGATTTTTTAGGAATGATGGGCGATGCTGCCGATAATATTCCAGGATTACCTGGTGTAGGTGAAAAAACAGCTAAAAAATTCTTAGCGGAATACGGAACTTTAGAAAACTTGTTGGCCAACACGCATCAATTAAAAGGCGCGATGAAAGATAAAATCGAAGCCAATAAAGAATTGGGAATACTTTCAAAAAAGTTGGCCACTATCCTACTGGATTGTCCCGTAACTTTTGATGCCGACGATTACGAATTATCGAAACCCGATGTAGAAAAAACCGATGCGTTATTCCAAGAATTGGAATTTCGTCAAATGAAAGCGCAGTTTGACAAGTTATTCGGTACCGGTAAAGAATATGACAACATTGACACTACCGAAAACACAACTGAAACACCAGAAGCTGTTAAAAAAGCTCCAATTAAAAAATCAAACGAAGACCAATTTGATTTGTTCGGTTTTAGCGACGAATCAGATGAACCCACATTGCAGCATTCTTATTATGCCACACTTGAAAACACCTCGCATTTTTACCAAATTATTCAAGGTGAATTGCCTACAAAGTTGTTGTTGCAAAATTTAGTAGCCCAAACTTCGGTTTGTTTTGATACTGAAACTACAGGACTGGATGCTTTGAATGCCGAATTAGTTGGTCTTTCCTTCTCTTTCGAAAAAGGAAAAGGATTTTATGTTCCGTTTCCTGAAAATCAGGAAGAAGCACAAACGTTACTTGAAAAATTTAGACCCTTTTTTGAAAATGAACACATCGAAAAAATCGGTCAGAACATGAAATACGACTTGAAAATTCTTTCGAATTACAACATACAAGTCAAAGGGAAATTATTTGACACCATGATTGCGCATTATCTCATCAATCCCGATATGCGACACAATATGGATGTTTTATCGGAAACGTATTTAAAATATGCCCCAAAATCCATTGAAACATTAATTGGAAAAAAAGGGAAAAATCAATTGTCAATGCGCGATGTTCCTTTGGAAGACATCAAAGAATATGCAACTGAAGACGCTGATATTACCTTCCAACTTAAGGAACATTTCCAACCGATTTTAGAAAAAGTAGGCACCAAAAAATTGTTTGACGAAATCGAAATTCCGCTCGTTCCTGTTTTGGCCGATATGGAAAAAGAAGGCATTCGTTTGGATGTAGATTTTTTAAAAAGTATGTCGGTTGACATGCAAAAAGAAATCGATGCGTTTGAACAACAAATCTATGAAACCGCAGGTGAGAAATTCAATTTGGCTTCTCCAAAACAATTGGGTGATATTCTATTCGACAAACTAAAAATTGGTGGTGCCAAACAAAAGAAAACCAAAACCGGTCAATACGCTACAGGTGAAGAAGTGTTGAGTTATTTGGCAAACGAACATCAAATTGTGCGCGATATTTTAGAATGGCGTCAAATGGTGAAATTGCAAAGCACCTATATCGATGCATTACCAAACCAAGTCGATAAAAAAACAGGAAGAGTGCATACCGATTATATGCAAACGGTGGCTGCTACAGGTCGTTTGAGTTCTACAAATCCAAATTTACAAAACATTCCGATTCGAACCGAAAAAGGCCGATTAATTAGAAAAGCCTTCATTGCTCGTGATGAAAATTACACCCTACTTTCTGCCGATTATTCTCAAATAGAATTGCGCATTATTGCGGCGTTGTGTGGTGAAGAAAACATGATCAAAGCGTTTCAAAATAACGAAGACATCCACAAAAGCACGGCGGCAAAAGTGTTCAATGTACCATTAGATGAAGTAACTAAAGAGCAAAGAAGTCATGCTAAAACCGTAAACTTCGGAATTATTTATGGCGTTTCGGCTTTTGGATTGAGCAACCAAACCAATTTATCTCGAAAAGAAAGTGCCGATTTAATTGAAGCGTATTATCAAACCTATCCAAAATTGAAATCGTTCATGACTTCGCAAGTGGATTTTGCAAGAGAAAACGGTTATGTTGAAACCATTTCAGGCAGAAGACGTTATTTGAAAGACATCAACTCAGCCAATGCAATTGTTCGTGGTGGTGCGGAACGAAATGCAGTGAATGCACCAATTCAAGGTTCGGCTGCGGATATCATTAAAATTGCGATGATTAACATCCACAAAAAACTGAGTACTGAACATTGGAAATCAAAAATGTTGTTACAAGTTCATGACGAATTGGTATTTGATGTACACAACTCCGAAATAGAAAAAATTCAACCCATGATCAAACACGAAATGGAAAATGCCTTTAAAATGATTGTTCCTTTAGAAGTGGAAATTGGTATTGGAAAAAACTGGCTGGAAGCACATTAAAATTAGTTTTCAGTTTTTA
>DALYCS010000008.1:10907-18013 GCA_031973615.1 Flavobacterium sp.
AAATTGGTTGGAAGCGCATTGATATAATTTTATAATCTAAAATTATGAAAAACTATTTATTCTTATTGATTCTTACCTTTTTACTCTCTTCATGTGCTGCATCAAAAAAAATAGAGCTAAAAGCATATTTCGACATTGGTGAACCCATATACTCAGCAAAAGATATTTCTTTTAGAGATAAAATAATTGATACAAATATTAAAATTAATGATAGTTGCAAAAAGCATAACATTAATTATTTTGGAGATGTACCCGTTGATTTAGTCGGTTCTTTTTATGGGGGAACAGAAAATTTTTTCAAATTATTTTATTCAAACTTTAAAGATTCATTTTATTACAAATCTTCAGTAACAAGTATCGATTTTATTATTAGTCGTGAGGGCAAAATTGAAAATATTACGATTCATACAAAAAATAAAAAGTTAAAAAATGAAATTAATCGAATATTACGGTTGGAATGTATGAACAAATGGAAACCCAGTGGAATTGGAGGAAGAATAAATTTAAAAGGAGGATTTGAAATTAGATATATTGAAACTAAAATGCAAATGAGGTTAATTTTAAAAAAATAATTATGGAAAAGTTTAAAAAAGAAATTCCGTTTCTACTTATTGCTATATTACCTTTCATTTATTTGGCCTGTATTTGGAATAACTTACCCGAAATAATTCCTATGCATTGGAACGGTTCTGGTGAAATTGACGATTGGGGAAAAAAGATAGAGATACTTTTTCCGCTGTTGCTTATTAGTGGAATTGGTTATTTTACATTTTGAATTCTTCCGTCGTTGGATCCAAAAGGAAATTTAGAAAAAATGGGGAACAAACTTCAAAATTTGCGCTACATAATTAGCATATTTTTAACCTTATTGGCATTATTTATCGTGTATAGCATTCAAACGAAAAACGCAAATCCTAAAATCATTTTTGTTATTATTGGTTTGCTGTTTTCATTCTTAGGCAATTATTTCAAGACTATAAAACCGAATTATTTCATTGGAATCAGAACACCTTGGACATTGGAAAATGAAGAAGTTTGGAAAAAAACACATGTAATAGGTGGAAAATTTTGGTTTGTGGGCGGACTATTAATGGCAATGACATTTGTATTTCCAAATGATGTTCAATTCTATACTTTTATGGGAATTACTGCCGTTATTACTATTATTCCAATTGTATATTCGTATTTCGAATTTAAAAAAATTAAAAATCAGTAACAAAAGAAGTCATTTCAATACCAATAATAAATTAAATTTTAGATGAAAAAATTTGCCCTGATTTTCGCTTTAAGCTTTTCATTAGTTACTATAGCACAAGATCGATTTCAAAAAATAGACAGTTTACTAACCTATTTATACCAAAATGACAAATTCATGGGAGCACTTTGCATTCGTGAAGGTGAAAATGTTTTGTTTAATAAAGCCTATGGCTTTGCCGATGTTGAAAAAAACAGAAGTGCCGATCGTTTGACGAAATACAAAATTGGTTCTATAACTAAGACTTTCACTGCGGTTATGATCATGCAACTGATAGAAGAGAAAAAATTAAATCTTCAAACCAAATTAAATCGTTTTTATCCAAAAATACCAAATGCTGAAAAAATCACAATATATGATTTATTGCATCATAGAACTGGCATTGTTGACTATATTAATGGCGATACCATTACCGGAAAAAACATCTATCGTTTCCATTCCAAAGAGGAAATGATTCAAAAAATAACCGATTACAAACCACTTTTTGAACCTGGAACCAAACACGAATATAGTAATTCAAACTATAATTTATTAGGCTACATTATTGAAACGCTTACTAAAAAATCGTATGCTGAAAATATTCAAACACGAATTGTTAAAAAAGCCAACCTATTAAATACGTATTTTCCACAAGGAAAAATAGAGACTTCTGTAGGTGAAAGTTATTCTTATTTATTCAATGGAACCAAATGGGAAAAAGTGGAAGAATGGGAGAATTCTATTGCTTATTCAGCAGGGGCCATTATTTCAACTCCCGCCGATTTGACACGTTTTATGTATGCTCTTTTTGATGGAAAATTGATCAAACCTTCTTCCTTAGAACAAATGAAAGAAATCAAAGATGGCTATGGTAAAGCATTGGTTCAATTTCCATTTGGCGAACGCCGTTTTTATGGACATACCGGTGGTATTGAAAGTTTTAGAGCTGTGGTGGGGTATTACCCAACAGAAAAACTTGGAATATCACTACTTGTAAACGGAGACAACTTCAATAGAAATGATATTATGATTGGGATCCTCAGTATTTACTATAAATTGCCTTTCCCATTTCCAACATTTACTAAAGTTGATCCCGCCATATTAGCTAACTATACAGGGACCTATGGTTCAAAAGACTTGCCTTTAAAAATTACCATCACTGAAAAAAACAAAGAATTGATTGCGCAAGCAACCGGACAAAGTGCTTTTCCATTGACTTTTAAAGAAGAAAAAACATTTATATTTGCACCCGCAGGAATCGAAATGATTTTTGGTGAAAACAGTTTTGTATTAAAACAAGGCGGTATGCGATTTAATTTCAGTAAAGAATAAATGGGTAATAATTTCATTACTAGTATTAAAAAAATTACAAATAGTCGTTATTTAGATTATATTGGTGTTGTTTTAGTAGTTTGTATTTCCTTTCTATTAAAGTATCATGAAACGCTTTATGATTTTGAATGGCATCAAAAAAACTATTCTTTTTATCTAGGTTACTTTTCCATTGTAAATACTATTTTATCGATGCTTGCCACCCGATTGGTAACCAAAAAAAATAATTTTGGAAACTTAATTAGCACTTGCAATACGCTATTAAGTGGTGGTATTGATTTTTTGTTAGGAAATATTGGCGCCGTTTTAACCTATCCTGTTTCATTTTTTGGAAACTACTTTGCTTTTAAAATTTGGAAAAAGAAAAAATATTTGAATTCAATTGATTTGTTATTTTTTAGAAATATGGGGATTGGAATACTGTTGTCTTTTGTATTGAACTATATTGCTTTTACAAATTTTTCAACAGGAGCAATAGACTGGAAGTTATTTTTTATCATTGCCGTTCCTGCAGGTATTAGCTTTGGTGGTACTTTTAATTTAGGTCGCATGTACCCCGACAATTGGTTCAACTGGCAAGTCTATAATGCATTTAAAATAGTTCAAAATTTGATGTTACTCAACATAGCAAACACTATAAAATATGTATTTTATATGGTCAATGCAATTTTAGGTTACATCACTTGGAATGACGACAGGAAAATGCAATTATAATTTTCGAGTCGATTCTCTCTGGCGCAATTCGGTTTTTACGACTACCGTTTGGTGCTGATAAAATTCGTCTTTTGTGTTCAATTTATTAATCAACAATTCGGCTGCTTTGGCTCCAATTTCTGGGGCATGCTGACTCACAGTAGACAAACTTGGTGTCAATCGTTTTGACCAAACGCCATCGGCAAATCCTATAATATTTAATTCTTCCGGAATTTTTATGCCTTTCTTAATAGCTAATTTCATGGCCATTGTTGATGCATGTTCGTCTAGTGCAAAAAATGCATCTACTTTTTCAGCAGCAATGAGTTGTGCTAATTTTTCATCAAACGCTTCGAGATCATTCTCGATGATGAGCAACTTTTGATCCACACTTAGCTGGTTTGCTTCTAGAGCTTTTTGATAGCCTTCAAACCGCAATTGTCCCACACTTAAGTTACCAATAGTTGAAAGTAAGGCTGTTTTTTTACTACCTAATTTAACAAGATGTTGCGTGGCATCGTAAGCCGATTCAAAATCGTCCACAATTACTTTATCACACACAATACTTTCGGCCACACGGTCAAACATCACAATAGGCGTCCCACTGTTAATAATCTCTTTAAAATGCTGATATTCTTTTTTGGATTGGGTTTCTTCGGCCACCGAAACAATAAACCCATCAATAGTTCCATTATTAAGCATATCCATAACTTCCATCTCTTTTTCGTGAGACTCATTGGAAATTCCAGTAATTACATTGTAGCCTTTTGCTAAGGCTGCCTTTTCAATACCACTAAACACTTTAGCAAAAAAGGGATTTAAAATATTAGGAATGATAACGCCAATTGTATTGGTGCGTTGATTTTTTAAATTTTTCGCAATACTATTGGGCTTGTAATTTTGCAACTTCGCATATTCTTGAATTTTAATTTTGGTCGCTTCGCTAATTTCTGGGCTATCACTTAATGCTTTAGAAACAGTAGAAATAGATACTTCAAATTCTTTTGCGATTTGTTTTAAGGTGGCTTTTGCTTTCATGCTTTCAATTTAAAAAGTAAAAATACGTTTTTTTAGCATTAAACTGCCAAAAAAACGAATAATAGTCATCACAAAAACAGGTTCTTTACAATATTTTAGCATGGCTATTTGTATATCTAATAATTAATTGTACTTTTGCACTCCCTTTATTGGGAATGGAATGTTTAATTTAAATTAATTATTGTGAACACATTAAGCTACAAAACAGTATCAGCAAACAAGGCGACTGCAGACAAGCAGTGGATTGTTGTGGACGCTGAAGGGCATAACTTAGGTCGTTTATCAACAAAAGTAGCAATGCTTTTAAGAGGTAAATACAAACCAAGTTATACACCGCACGTTGATTGTGGAGATAACGTAATTGTTATCAACGCAGAAAAAATCAACCTTACTGGTAACAAGTTAGATGACAAAACGTACATCAGACACACAGGTTATCCAGGAGGTCAAAGAACTTTAACTGCTAAAGTAATGCAACAAAAAAATCCTGCATTATTAGTAGAGAAAGCTGTAAAAGGAATGTTACCTAAAAACAAATTAGGCGCTGAACTTTTCAGAAATTTAAATGTAAATGTTGGTTCTGAGCACAAACATGCTGCTCAACAACCAAAAACAGTTAACCTAAACGATCTTAAGTAATGGGAGTTATTCACAAAATCGGTAGAAGAAAATGCGCTGTTGCTCGTGTTTATGTTTCAGAAGGAACAGGAAAAATCACAGTGAACAAAAGAGAATTTAGTAACTACTTCCCAACTGCTACTTTACAGTACAAAGTAATGCAACCAATGTCTATGACAGAAAATGCAACTAACTTTGACGTTAAAGTAAACGTTTATGGTGGTGGTTCAACAGGACAAGCAGAAGCTGTGAGAATGGCAATTGCTAGAGCTATGTGTGAAGTTGAGGCTGAAAACAGAGCAATCCTTAAACCAGAAGGATTATTAACAAGAGATCCTAGAATGGTAGAACGTAAAAAATTCGGTCAGAAAAAAGCACGTAAGAGATTCCAATTCTCGAAACGTTAATATTCGAAATTTATCCGAATATATTTTCAGTACTATTTTTACAATTAAAATTGAATTAAAAACAAAGTTGTCGATATTCCTTTCAAAAAGGGAATTAGTTTAGCATCTAAATGAAGCCTCAAGCGTAAAGCCCAACGGAACATTGCTAATCACGGAACGTAAACTATTACACAATGGCAAACAAAATTGACGTTAAAGAATTATTAGAAGCAGGTGTACATTTCGGACACATGACTCGTAAATGGGATCCAAACATGGCTCCTTACATTTATATGGAGCGTAATGGTATTCATATCATTAACTTATATAAAACAGCAGCTAAAATTGAAGAAGCTAATGAAGCTTTGAAAAAAATTGCTGCATCTGGTAGAAAAGTACTATTCGTTGCTACCAAAAAACAAGCGAAAGATATCGTTGCTGAAAAAGCAGCAGCTTGTAACATGCCGTACATCACTGAAAGATGGCCAGGTGGTATGTTAACAAACTTCGTTACTATTCGTAAAGCGGTTAAAAAAATGGCTTCTATCGATAGAATGAAAAAAGACGGTACTTTCTTAACTTTATCTAAAAAAGAAAGATTGCAAGTAGATCGTTTACGTGCAAAATTAGAGAAAAACTTAGGTTCTATTGCTGACATGTCTAGACTTCCAGCAGCGCTATTTGTAGTAGACGTTAAAGCAGAGCATATCGCGATTAAAGAAGCTCAAAAATTAAACATTCCAGTGTTCGCAATGGTAGATACGAATTCGGACCCACGTCCAATTGATTTCGTTATCCCTGCAAATGATGATGCTTCTAAATCAATCGATAAAATTTTATCTTTAGTTTCTGCTGCATTAGTAGAAGGTCTTTCAGATAGAAAAGTTGAAAAAGATGAATTACCAGCTAAAGAGGTAGAAGCTACAGAAGAAGCTTCTGCAACTGAAACTGAAGCATAAATAATATAAATTCCAAAAATTAAATTCCAAATTCCAAACTTGTTCTAACGTTTAGTTAGCAATTTAGTAAAATTGGAATTTGGGATTTAGTAATTGGGATTTTTACTTTTACAAACAATTTAAAAAAATACAAAATGGCAAATATTACTGCTGCAGACGTAAATAAATTAAGAACTATCACTGGTGCTGGAATGATGGATTGCAAAAAAGCATTAGTGGAAGCAGAAGGAGATTTCGATTTAGCTATCGAAAACTTAAGAAAAAAAGGTCAAAAAGTAGCCGCTAACCGTTCAGATAGAGAATCTACTGAAGGAGCTGCTGTTGCTGTTGTTAACGCAGACAAAACGGCTGCTGTTGCAATTACCTTAAACTGTGAAACGGATTTCGTAGGTAAAAACGAAGCTTTCGTAAAATTAGCAACTGATTTAGCTAACCAAGCTTTACATTTTGCTACTAAAGATGAATTATTAGCTTCTGACTTTAACGGAATTACAGTTGCTGAAAAATTAATTGAACAAACTGGAGTTATCGGTGAAAAAATTGAAATTGGTGCTTTTGAGCGTTTAGAAGGTGCTTTCATTGGATCATACATTCACGCGGGTAAAATTGCTACTCTTGTAGCTTTATCTGCAAACGTTGCTGGTGCTGATGAAGCGGCTAAAAACGTTGCAATGCAAGCTGCTGCCATGAACCCAATTGCTTTAAACGAAGCGGGTGTTGATGCTGCAATCATTGAAAAAGAAATCGAAATTGCTAAAGAACAATTAAGAGCTGAAGGTAAACCAGAAGCTATGTTAGATAATATCTCAAAAGGTAAAATCCAACGTTTCTACAAAGACAATACTT
>DALYCS010000008.1:18023-28320 GCA_031973615.1 Flavobacterium sp.
ATATTAAAGATGGTTCTATGAGCGTTGCTGCTTATATCAAATCGGTTGAGGCCAACTTAACGGTTACAGGCTTTAAAAGAGTTGCTTTAGGATAATCTTTCGATTACAAGCATATAAAACTTCAATCTTCGGGTTGAAGTTTTTTTTTATGTGCTAATTCCATTACTTTTGAAAAAACATCTCATATGTTCCAAAGGAAAAAAGACATCATATACATCATTTTAGCGGGTGTTTTTATAACTAATGCACTCGTAGCTGAATTAATTGGGGGCAAGCTCATTTATATTGGTAATAATGTAATGAGTTTAGGTATTTTACCCTGGCCTATTGTATTTATTACTACCGATTTAATCAATGAATATTTTGGCGAAAAAGGGGTTAAAAAATTATCGTTTATTACAGCAGGTTTGATTGCCTATACCTTTTTTATCTTGTTAATTGGGCTAAACATCCCTGCAGTTAAAGGCGATGGATTAATAACAGATGATCAATTTAGCGCGGTTTTTGGACAAAGTATGTGGATTATTGTTGGGAGCATTACTGCCTTTTTGGTTTCCCAATTGATTGATGTAAGCCTTTTTCATTTTCTAAAAAATAAAACTGGAAATAAAATGCTGTGGTTGAGAAGTACAGGCTCTACCGTAATTTCACAATTATTTGACAGCTTCATCGTATTAGGTATTGCCTTTTGGTTGCCTGGTAAAATTAATACCCAAACTTTTATTGCTTCTGCTTTTACCGGTTATTCTGTAAAATTAGTAATAGCAGTGGGACTCACTCCCTTAATTTATCTTGGACATTATTTAATTGACAACTATCTAGCTAGAGAAAAAAATGGAAACTAAACTCCGTTGCGCCTGGTGCGAAAAAGATGACTTGTATCGCAATTATCATGATAATGAATGGGGGAAACCTGTTTACGATGATGCTACAATTTTTGAATTTTTAATTTTAGAAACCTTTCAGGCGGGGTTGAGTTGGTACACCGTTTTGGCAAAAAGAGAAAATTTCAGAAAAGCCTTTGATCATTTCGATTGGAATAAAATTGCCAATTATTCTGAGGAAAAAATGACAGAATTAGCTGAAGATGCTGGAATTATCAGAAACAAACTAAAAATCAAAGCAACGGTTACTAATGCCCAAGCCTTTATAAAAGTGCAGGAAGAATTTGGAAGTTTTTCAAAGTATATTTGGGGATTTGTGGACGGAAAACCTATTGACAATAAGCCTAAAACATTAAAAGATGTACCCGCTACGACTCCTATTTCAGACGCATTAAGTAAAGATTTGAAAAAACGCGGATTCAAATTTGTTGGATCTACCGTTGTTTATGCACACATGCAAGCCACTGGAATGGTCAATGATCATGTTATGGATTGCTTTACAAGAAAATAAATTATGAGCAACGACCCACTTCACGGAAAACCTTTAAAGGAAATTGTAGAACAATTAGTGCGTTTTTATGGCTTTGACACTTTAGCCGAATTGATCAACATCAACTGTTTTAAGGACAATCCGTCTATAAATTCAAGTTTAAAATTCTTGAGAAAAACCGATTGGGCTCGAAAAAAAGTGGAAGAATTGTATGTAAGTTCCTTACCAAAGTTTTAACTCTTCAATACCATTAAAAAATCTTCTCGCTCTATTTCGACGCAACCTAAACTCGCTAAATGGTCGTTATATACTTGGCAATCTAACAAGCGATAATTGGCAATTTCCAATTGTTTTGCCAGAGCAATGAAAGCCATTTTACTAGCATTTGACACTTTTGAAAACATGCTTTCACCACAAAAAACGTGACCTAAATCTACACCATATAGCCCACCAACTAATTCCTCATTTTCCCATACCTCAACACTTTTGGCAATACCTAATTCGTGGAGTTTACAATAGGCTTCTACCATATTATCCGTAATCCAAGTGCCCGTTTGATTTTTTCTAGAAATTTTTTTACAATTAAGAATTACTTCTCTAAAAGCCGTGTTGAAAGTTACTTTGAATTTTTTTTGATAAATAATATTTCGCATGCTTTTTGAAATTTTTACATCTTCAAGAAACAAGACCATACGTTCCGGCGGACTCCACCATAAAATCGGTTCATCGTCTTCAAACCATGGAAATATACCGGATTGATAGGCTAAAACCAATCGCTCAGGCGATAAATCTCCACCTACAGCAACAATCCCTTCAGGTGAAGCGGTTTCCACTGGTGGAAAAAATAATTCTTGGGTTAGAAAATACATAGATACAAATTCAATTATAAATTTCAAGTTCAATTTAGAAGTTTCATACAAAATTAAAATTTAGGAATACTACTTTAAAAAATTAAAATAATTTTAAAAATATTAAATGAACTTAATCTATTAAGAATATTCAACTTCAAAACTTAAATGACTTATATGTTTAAAATTTCAAATCCAATAAAAAAGCCAGAAATTCAAGTATTACTTAAACTTCTGACTTCCATCTTCAGAATTCTATCTTTTAAAAAGGTAAATCGTCGTGTTCTTCTTCTTTAAAATTAGTGGCTGGTTCAAAAGCTTCAGCTGCAGGCATTGGTGGCATTTGTGGTGCACTAGGCGCTTCTGCTTGTACTTTTTCAATTCTCCAACCTTGTATTGAATTAAAAAATTTAGTTTCACCTTGTGGATTAACCCATTCTCTTCCTCTTAAATTGATTGAAACTTTAACTTGCTCACCTACGGCATAGTTGTTCAATAAATCGGTTTTATCTTGTGCAAACTCAATCAAAATATGTTGAGGATATTGCTCATCTGTGGTCACTACTAGTTCTCTTTTTTTGAAAGAAGCACTTACTTGTTGTACAGGGTTAATTAATTTTACTCTTCCTAAAACTTCCATAATACTTAAATTTATTTTTTAGCTAATAACAACTTCCAAGCATCAATAGCTCTTCCATTGTCTACATATTCTTTTGCCTTTTGAAATTTTGTATCCATATCATCGGCACTCAAAACGGCTTTGACTTCAAAATTTTCTTTTACAAATATAGCAATTTCTTCTTCGGTTGGTATATTTTCTATATTTCCTAATTTACCCAAATCATTCCCATTAAAATAGCCACTTTCTTTGAAAAAATCAGGAATCATGTCTACTCCAATTCCTAAGGTGGTGAGGGGTTTTTCAACTTCAAACATGCCTACATTTGAACGACTATACCAGTTGGCTCCCATTCGAGCAACCAAATCAATTTTATGCTGATCTATTTGGCCCGTTGCATCCAATATGGATTCACTGATGTGCATTTTAACCACTTCACAAATGACTAAATTTCCAGCACCCCCTTGGTCGCCCAGAGCAATTATCTCCATGATTTTACATTCAAATTGTACTGGACTTTCGGCCACACGAAACGGTTTTACATTATCTGAAGGCAACATGGTAAACCCGGCTTTATCAAATTCGTTTATCCCTCTAGGATATTCGGTACTCGATAAAGACATTTGTTGCACCATGTCATGATTCACCACATTAATCACAACTTCCTTAGTAGCCTCTGCATTGGTCAAAGTGTGCTTTGTGGTATTGTCTCTTACCCTTCTTGCCGGTGAAAAAATCAAAATAGGCGGATTTGCGCTGAACACATTGAAAAAGCTAAAAGGCGATAAATTGGGATTTCCATATGCATCTAATGTACTTGCAAATGCAATGGGTCTGGGAGCCACAGCGCTTTGTAAATACCCTTGTAATTTAGCGGGTGCTATTTCTTTTGGATCAATACTTACCATAATGGGAGTTATTTTTCACAAAGATAATAAGAACAAAGCCAATTTCAAGGGCAAAATCAATAGCAACTATAAACTTTATCTCTCACACAGCAATTAAGCACCACACTAAATTCAAATCAATTAAATGTTTTTAGTATTTTTACATCAAATCTTGATTGATGCAGTTTTCAGAAAAACGAAATATTACCCGTTGGTTCATCATCGTTGCTTCCTTTTTCATTGTACTATTAATACTTTGGAATACCTATAATTTTTTTCAAATTTTTAAGAATGAAGAACGAGCGAAAATGGAATTTTGGGCCACTGCTCAAAAAACACTTGCCAACGCCAATGAAAATTCGGATATAGAATTGCACTTGCAAATTATACGCAACAATACTTCAATCCCAATGATTGTTACGGATAGCCATGAAAACATAATCAGCCACAATAATATAGCCGAAGAAATAGTAAATGACAGCATTGCTCTTAAAAACTATTTCAATGGGATAAAAAATGACAACCAGCCTATAAAAATGGAGCTTTCCAAAAAAAATTATCAGTTGGTGTATTACGGCGATTCTCCATTGTTAAATAAATTAAAGTATTATCCTATTGCTTTACTGTTGATCATCATCTTATTTGGAGCGGTGGTGTATAATTTTTACAAAGCCACCAAAATGGCCACTCAAAATAAGCTTTGGGCCGGAATGGCAAAAGAAACGGCGCATCAAATTGGAACGCCTTTATCTTCTTTAATGGGATGGTTAGAACTATTAAAATTAGAAAATGTTGCTGAAGGTTCGCTCGTTGAAATTGAAAAAGACATTCAACGACTCCAAACGATTACCGATCGCTTCTCAAAAATTGGGAGCGAACCCTTATTAGAGCAAAAAAACATTATTGCAGAAACCAAACATGCGTTAGATTATTTACAAACTAGGGTTTCCAAACAGATTTTGTTTACTTTTTCAGCGCCAGAAGAACCTCTATATGTTGCCATTAACCCTGCTTTACACAGTTGGACTATAGAAAACTTAGTCAAAAATGCCATCGATGCTATGAGAGGGAAAGGCCATTTGGATCTTACCATTACTACGATAGGAAATAAGGTTAAAATTACGATTGCTGACTCTGGAAAAGGCATTCCAAAAAATCAATTTAACAAGATTTTCGAACCCGGATTTACAACTAAAAAAAGAGGTTGGGGATTGGGATTGTCGTTAACAAAACGAATCGTGCAGGCATACCACAAAGGAAGAATAAAAGTTGCTCATTCTGAACTAGGAAAAGGAACAGCCATTCAAATTAGTTACAAAATGACAGAAAAAAATCTCGATTAAATCGAGATTTTATTTATAAATTAGAATTAATTTGTTTTGCCAGTGCTGTAAATTCAGCTTCCGATAAACTTGTTTTTCGTTGAAAACGCATGTCATCCATATCGTGAAGTGGAATCAAATGTACATGAACATGGGGCACTTCTAGGCCTACAACTGCGACTCCAATTCGCTTGCATGCTACCGATTTTTCGACGGCCTTAGCAACAGTTCTAGAAAATTTCATCAAGCCCAAATAGTGTGCTTCTTCCATATCAAAAATCTTATTAATTTCCTGTTTTGGAATACAAAGGGTGTGCCCTATTGCATTTGGATTTACATCTAAAAAAGCTAAAAAATTTTCGTCTTCTGCGATTTTATAACACGGAATTTCTCCGTTTACTATTTTAGTAAAAATACTAGGCATGGTATTAATCTCTTGAAATTTCGAGTACTTCAAATTTTAATATGCCATTAGGCACATTGATTTCAGCGACTTCACCAACAGATTTTCCTAACAAACCTTTTCCAATAGGAGAGGTAACTGATATTTTTCCGGTTTTTAAATCGGCTTCACTTTCAGCGACTAAAGTGTAAGTCATTTCCATACCATTGGATTGGTTTTTGATCTTCACAGTTGATAACACTAACGCCTTAGATAAATCCAATTGTGATTCGTCAATTAAACGCGCATTAGATACTACTTCTTCCATTTTAGAAATGCGCATTTCTAACAATCCTTGTGCTTCTTTAGCAGCATCATACTCTGCGTTTTCAGACAAATCGCCTTTGTCTCTTGCATCTGCAATAGCTTGTGATGCTTTGGGTCTTTCTATACTTTTGAGATGTTCTAATTCATCTCTTAATTTTTTTAATCCTTCTGCGGTGTAATAAGATACTGTACTCATAACTTCATCGTTTATATAAATAGAAAAAATCCCATCAGCTGGGATTTCTATTCACAAAGATAGTAATTTATTTTTAAAATTAATTTATGACCATCTTTAATGTTAGGTAAAAGTAATTAATTAAATTTGTTATTCAATAGATCTAAAATTTTCATGAAAAAATATTTGTTTTTTGTTTTTGTACTGCTATTAATGGGATGCGATAAAGAAAATTTTAGCAATAACAATCCTTACTTGCCCAATTATTCGTTTGCCTACAACATTAACATGAATTTGCCCCAATACAGCAATTTACAATTTCCAAGCAACGCCGTATACATTAATGCCGGAAACACAGGTGTACGCGGTGTTTTTGTCTTCAATACTGGTAGCGGTTATGTAGCTTTTGATGCTGCATGTCCAAACCAAGCATTAAGCAGTTGTTCCACCATGACTCTCAATGGAATTAATGTGGAATGCCCCTGTGATAATGCTTCGTATAGCTTATTTTCTGGGCAAGCTGCCGGAATGCAATACCCACTAAAACAGTACCGTGTAGAGCAGTTAGATAATTTTAATTTACGCGTTTACAATTAAAATTTTACGCTCAGTCCCAAAAGAAAATTGATACCCGCTTGCGGATAAAATCCTACCCCTTCAATTGTAGTTGTAGTTCCTGGATTGGTCCAATCATCATCGTAGGTATAAAAATACCCGTTCGATTCGTATACTTCATCTAAAATATTATTAATTAATAGTGAAAAAACTATTGATTTAATTTCTCTGTTAATTTTCCAATGATATAAAATATTTAAATCGGTATTAGTATAATTATCTAATATAGATTGTTTAGAATCAATATTCCCCAAATACTGTTTTCCAACAAATTTTGTCAAAAGAATAATATTTAAATTCTCAACTGGTATATACGTTGTTGAATTAGCAAAAATTAAATTTGGCGAATAGGCTATATTTGTATTTCCTAAATTTTGAACTACACCATCTCTTCGAAAATAAAAATCTTCATTCTTGTTTTGGCTTATAGTTATATTAGGTTGTAAAATCCATTTATCAATAGGCTTAATTTGCGCCTCTAACTCTAAACCTAATCGATAACTTTTTCCGCTATTTGTAAATACTGGCGAACCTACATCATTTAAAGCCCCTGTTAACACCAATTGATTTTTATAATTCATGTAAAAAGCATTAGCATTGAATTTTATTTTTTGGGAAGTGTATTTCCAACCCAATTCATAATCCATTAAACGCTCAGGTTTTACACTCCCATTTTCATAATCGTCTCGTCTAGGCTCTTTGTTTGCAACACCAACGTAGCCATAAAATGAATTTTTATCATTTAATTGATAATTTACCCCAGCTTTAGGGTTAAAAAAACGAAACGTATCATTAACATCCGGAAACTTCACGCTTGTAGCTTCATAAAACACCATTCGATATTGCATATCTGTAAACAAACTCCATGTATTAGTAATTGAATGTGTGGCTTTGGCATACAAATTTACATCGTCTTTATTGCCGTAATTATCATAGTAGCGATTGGTCGCAGGGATGTAATTACTGGTCCAGATTACTTCTCCAAAATGCTTTCCTAAATAGCGATTGGCAGCTCCTCCAAACGTAATTTGAGTCTTGGTGGTGGTATAATTCATGGCAAAAGTAACTCCAAAAAAATCATTATCCAACCAGCGTTTTCGGACCAAATCTGAAATAAAGTTACCATTGAAAGCTGGTAAGTTGTACTCCGACAAATCTTGATCTTCTTTGTATTGTTCAAAGTATCCTTTTCCAAGCGTATAGTGCAACGCTACATTTGAAATCCATCGTGACGACCATTTTTCAGACCAATGCAATTGAAAATGATTTTGCCAATAATTATCGGTTTCATTGGCATAGAATCGCATAGTGCCATTCTCATCAAAATACATTCCGGCCGGATTGAACGTTCTATCATTTCTTAATTTTTCGGGGTCTTCAATACCATACCATGCTTGATAGGTTTTTTCTTTTCCTCCAAAAGCCATAAATTTAACTTGAGTGGATTCATTGACATAATTAGCATTAAAAAAATAACCCTGCAAACGTGAAGATGCGCGATCAATATAACCATCAGAAGCAATATTTGAAATTCTTGCATTCATTCCAAAAGCCAACGTGTGTTTCCGAGTTCCAAAACTTCCAATCGAATTAGAAATTTCAGCAAAAGCTTTTTCACTAAAGGACTTCGTTTGCATGTTTACACTTGCGCCAAAGGCACCGGCTCCATTGGTTGAAGTCCCTACACCACGCTGCAATTGAACACTTTCAAGAGAAGAAGCAAAATCTGGGAGGTTTACAAAAAAGGTGCCTTGACTCTCACTGTCATTAAAGGGAATTCCGTTCAAAGTAACATTGATACGCGAACCGTCAGCACCACGAACGCGCATATATGTATAGCCCACGCCATTTCCAGCATCGGTTGTACTGACTACAGATGGCAGATATTGCAACAAAACAGGGATGTCTTGGGCCATATTTCGCGGTGCTATAGCCGCAGCAGAAACGTTGGTAAATGGTATCGGATTTTTGTCTTTTGCGCGTACCGAAGAAACAATAACTTCGTTCAATGCATTGATTTTAACAGTGTCTTTTTGTGCCTCTTGTGAATAGGAACTTAGCACATAAAAAACAACAAACAGACTTAAATAAGCCTTCTTACTTTTTTTGAATACAATTTTCATCCGTAAAAATTTTACGAATAAAAGGGGTCATTATTCTTGGTTAATAACTATTTTTGAGATTCCTTCACTCCTGTTGGAATGTATCGGTGTTGGCTTCTCTATATTCCTTGGCAGCATTACCTGCCCAGGTTCTATGGGTATGATCTCAGCTGTCATTCTAAATTAAATTTAGATGCAAGCACCCCTTTGAGATTGGAACAAAGATATTAAATAAATGGCAATTACAAGAAACAAATTATGTTCACTCGAAAAATTAAACATTTGGAGTTTTTCGATTTTGTTTAACTGCACTCATTACTTTTTTTGCCTGAAGGCGTTTTTCATTAACCGATCGCGGCACTTTTGTTTTTTGACGCGCTTTTGGAATTTTCAATCCATCTTCCAAACATTTCATCAATTTGTTTATTGCAATGGAGCGATTTTTAAACTGACTTCGATCTTCTTCACTTGTTATTATTAGTATGCCTTCTTGCGTTAACTTTGTAGCTAACTTCTGTTGCAACCGCTCTTTTTCTTCTTCTGAAAAAGCATTTGATTGAATCAAGTCCAAAGAAAGTACCACTTTTGAAGCGACTTTATTCACATTTTGTCCTCCAGCACCACTGCTACGAACAGCCTTAAATACAATTTCGTTTAAAACAAGGTTTTTATCCATCTTTAGGATTCATAAACGGGCTGATGTGCCGGTTTTAATAAATCATTGACGCTTTTCACGGGATTAAAAGTAGCCAAAGGAACCTCAACAAAAACAGTGGTCCATTTAGCCATCGCACCGTTCCATAAACCGGGTAATTCAATTGCCTTTATAGGTTGGCCTAAAATTGTTTTTTGAGTAATTATAACGGCCTGATGATCTATGTATTCGGTGAGGTCAAATTTTTGCCCTTGTGCATTTTTTACCCCACAAACTATATCCACCGGATTAAAATGTGTGGCACTTTTCAAGCAATTTTTTTGAAGCTCGTTGGTCAAATCTATTTGTGATGTTTCTACTATTTGTAATGTAATTCGTCCTTTCTCATCTTGCACCCAAAAAGGGCCACCTCCCGGCTCACCTTCATTTTTTACCATACCACAAACTCGAATTGGACGATTCAAAATTTTAATTAAATACTCTTTTTGATAATCATTTTGAAACATCTGAAACTCATCTGGCAAGGGAAAAGAAAGTTGATGCGCTACAAATAATTTTATTTCTTGCATTAAAGCAACATCATAGGTATCTACTTTAAGTTTTTGGATGTAATCAAATATTTGATTTTGTAGATGTAACAGCTTTCCTGCCAATACTTTTTGATTGAAAATACATTGTTCTTGTTCTGCTTGAGATATATTGTCAATGTTTTTTATAAAAATCACATCGGCATCCACTTGATTTAAATTTTCAATCAAAGCACCGTGACCGGCAGGTCTAAAAAGCAAAGAACCATCTGATAATCTAAACGGGTTGTTATGTTCATCTACTGCTAGCGTATCTGTTGTTTCATTTTGATACGAAAAGTCTACTTCTACCTCCGACTGTCTAGAAACAAGCGCGTCAAAATCAGCTTGAAACTCTTTAGAAATTGTAAAATGAATACGGCTGTTCTGGGTACGATTACTCAACTGTTTCGCTTCTGCTATAT
>DALYCS010000009.1:0-5889 GCA_031973615.1 Flavobacterium sp.
CATCTATGTGTCGTCTTTAAAGGTTACAGCTAACGGTCTCGGGCTTTGCGTTGGTGAGCTTTTGAAACCGTAAACTGTCTGCCAGCACCAACGTTTATTAATTACTCAAATATTTATTTTGCACTGTCCGCCAACTAACGCAAAACCCGTGGTATCACCATTTTTACATTCGTGCTTTTTGTCCATTATAAATGTCTCTTAAATAATTTGTCGCCTCATCAGGTCTGCCAGCAAGGTCTATTAGGGCATTAAGGTTTGTGTCATTTAAAAAAATGAATAATTTATTCATTGTCTTGTAGTAGTCAATTGCCAATTGAAAAGCCTGTGGATTTGGTCCAAGTCTTGAAACAATAAAAGCAACGTCAGCAACACCAGGTCTTGTCAAATATTTTAATGTGGAGTGTACTTCGTCTGGAGTAATTGTGTCACAGTAATTTTTACACTCAACAATTACTATCGAACCTTTATAAACTACGGAAATTTAATGCCAAAAATTACCTTCAAGAGTTAATGGAAGAAGAATGTCTCTTCTAAAGTCCGGAAGTGGGCTTAATTCTTGTGTTAATGGTTCGGTTATGTATTTTGGAAATAGCGCATCTTTAAAGATGTCTTTTACGATTTCTTCATAGTCACTCCAGCCAGCACGACCGCATAATATAGCAAGCAGACGAGCTTTCATTTTAATACCTTGAAGTAATTGACTGAATAGTTGCTGATAATTGCTTCGTTAAATTTTCAACTCCGCGTGGCGTAGTTTCGTATAGAATAACTTTGAGGTGTCGAAGGTCAAATGGAACATCATTAATGTTCTGTGATAAAAGAATAACATCTTTGCCAACGGTGTGCGCAACACCTAATTCATAAAATACATTTGGGTTTTTGCCAGTCAAATCTGCGATGATGAATTTTGCTTTATTAATATTTTCCCAAATTGTTTCTATGATTGGTTTTGTTTCGTAAATGTCGTCTGCTCTTAAACAAGTAAATCCTAAACCCTCCACTGTAGTTTTTACTTGGTCGTTATGTATCTCTTGAAGATGATGGTCGTTGTTGAAAGGCATTAAAACAAAACATTTTTTGTCTTCTATAAAATACCCTCGTCCTTTAAAAACAGGATTTATTTTCACTTCTTTTGCAAGTCTTTCAAAAAAATGTAGTTCAGATTTGTAGTATTGTTCAACAAATTGAAAAATGACATCACTTGTTATTTTTTCATTTTTTAAGATGTCGGTGGGTACTGAAAAACCAAATGGGTTAATGAATTGCAAGTCTCTTTGCACAATTGCAACCGCTGTCGCCAAATTAATATTTCCTTTTCCTCTCAAGTCTTCATAAACTTCTCTTGCAACACCGCTAAATTCGGTGGAGCAAACAAAATGAATTTCTTTGTCCGCTAACAAAACACATATTGACATTGGTTTTAATAATCGGATTAGTCTGTAGTTATATGTGCCGTCATTTGACAATTTTTTTAATAGGTCAAAAAATTCTTTTGAAACCTCATTAATTTTTGTCATTTCTGGCTGTGGTATATTACCACCACCTGTAAACATCGTATTTGAAAACATATTTTTTATTTTTTAGTGTCTATTTAAAATTGGTGCTAACTTATTTATATGCTCACCTTTATTTTAATAAATCCAAGCACTCAACAAATATCCCAGCATTAACAAATCTATACAATAAAAAAGGTAATTATACCCTGTTTTAGGGTATAATTAATAGAAGACGTTAAAATGGTATTAGGAATTATTAATCTTCTTCCTTCAAACTAGCCATAGCTTGAATCATCCGCTGTATATCTTCCTGGAAGGATCTGACTTTCGGAATTTCAGGAATATGAATCAACCCCTTCACTTGATTAATCGCGAAGTAATTGCGTTTATTAATTTGAGTAGGTGTGAGCTTCCCAGCTTTGATATAATTGTCTATTGTACGGCGACTTACACGAAGCATCGCCATCACGTCATAAGTGTCCACCCATTTTGAAGTAAAATCTTCAACTGGATTTTTCAAGCTGTTAATTTCGGCTTGCAAATTTGTGAGCATCGATTTCATTTCGATGAATTGCTGCATCAGCATTTCGTTGGTGATATTTTGCGTTTCAATCGCTTCCATTGTGCACTAAATTATTTTTATTTTATTGAAAGAAAAAGAGTCTGGACACTTTGATACGCTATGAGACGCAACTTTAGACTATTCTATACTTCTTTAGACATTTCGAGCACCTCAAACTAACAAAAAAAGTTTTCCCTGTAGTTGTTCGATGAGGGCGAACTAAGGCAAATGAGGGTATAATGCGAAATAATGTTCTTTAAATGGATGTGAGTTTCCCTTTGTTTATGTTTGTTTATCTTCGTCTATGTTTGTCGATAAAAATTTAGTTGAGTATCTGTAAATGTTTTTCCATTCTTACAAAATCGTGTCACAATTATTCAAAGATTTGTGACATCCCCGATGTTCATTTGTTCAAATATTCACTGTTCATCGGGTACTGTTTTGAAGAGAAGATGTGAAGTAAAAAACAGAAAATGTTGACAACAAAATACAAATATCGAAAATTTAATTTTTCATCGTTTTACCGTTCTTAATTGTTGCTGATTTGTATCTCACAAAAGTCGAAATTTGAGTAGTAGTTGCTCATTTGTAGCTCGATTTATTTCTCGAAAGTCACTGTTTACAAGGGTTTCTGCGTTTTTTGTTTCTTATCGTTTCATGTATGGGGAAGTGAATAAAGGATTATTCTAACATTTCATTTTCTAACTATAACCGAACGACCTATAAAAATACCGTTGTTGAAATATAATATTGTATCATTATGTACTCTTGTGCTGTCGACATTTACATTCTGAGAAGCCATGAAATCAATTCTTGCTTGCATTATATAAATATCTCGTTTTAATCTTTTTGTTGTTTTATTATTGAAGGCAAATAATATACAGATTGTGGTTAGAATAATTGAAATGGTGTAATTCATTTTTATAATGCTTGAATTGATGTAATAGTAAAACTAGATAAATTGACGCCAGTAATCTGTTCTCCTATTGCATGAGATTCTACTGATGGGCAACCTATTAGCTCAGGAGGCAAGCTGACATTATACATATAGCCATATTCAGTAATTGTATACACCGACCCATTAATTTCAATATCAAATGGAATAGGATCCTCCGTTTGTACAACGGTTCGGCCTATTAAATTTCCATTTGCGTCGTATTGATATGTTGTAACCGTGGAAGTTTTCGTATGTAACATATTGTAAACTTCCACTGCAATTCTCGCAACGGCTATGATTAAATTCCAAGTTTCAATCGGAGAAGTCTCGGCAGGTGGGAAATTCGGATCTGGAGAAATTGTAATGTCATTATTATTAATGTCAAAAACCGTAACTCCATTGAGTTTGCCAAATATATTATAACTGTTTGGTAAATAATTTGAATTAACGCCAACAATTATTTTATTATTTATTGGATCATACCATTTTAATGTTTCAAAAGTACTAGTTACTTGACCAAAAGCATTTTTTGCAAGTGAAGTGCATTTTAACACTCCATTATTTTGCGCTATTGATGGCATCGTGCCGAAATTCACTACATAATTATCAGCCGAATCAATTTTAATTAAAACGCCATCTAAGCCCGTATTCGAGATGCCAGAAACAGTTAAAACACCATTAGCGGTTGAGAGCACCGCATTACCACACGGGTACACTTCGAATCCATTGAATTGCATATTTTTATTAATTATTTGATACAAAATTGCATTACGAGATCCAGTTGGGCATGATATATTTATATTATTTATATCGTCTAGTTAAATACTAATTGAATTGAAGGGGAAATATTTTGCTGGTAGCATTATGTAGTAAAAAAATCTGTGGTAAACCTTAATTGTTGCTTCAAACTTATTGATATCGTTCACAACGGAACATATTTAGATATTCTCCATATTAGTCCCTTTTGTAACCAGTTGTGCAAGTGTTGATCAGTCTAATGCCGAGATATTCAGAGAGACAGATTGCTTATCCCACCCTCATTTCAAAGCAAATTCAGCATCGGACAGGACCATTTTGGTGAGGTCAACAGTTGGGATGATGAATGTAGCGAAATGGGTGCCTTCGGTCTTGCGGGATAATACCCCGCGGGCGGTGCCAGTGGTAATGGTAGCGATGTGTAATAGGAATGGCTTGGGTATCGTGATGCTCGATTCAGTTTGCGGCAATCCGTCCCAAGAACCAGGTTCAATTTGAAAATGACAGCTGCAAGCGATTTTAATAAACACCTTCTGATTTTGATGGAATTCAAACGACATAAACGTCCCGATGCGCTTTTGTTGCAGATCCAATTTGAACTCAATTTTGGATAGTAACTCTACAGGCTCTGGCGGAGTAAAATGCTCTGCAATGATTGCGAATTGCTCCGTTTTAATCTGTTGGATGTAAAACAGGATGTTGGATATCTCTTGTTTCATGATGCCGATTCGAATTCGAGGAAATAGTGTGTGTTTTCAACAACCATGGACTGCGAAAGCCCTTGTGTTGGATTCAAATATATGCCAGCAGAGGCGACCGAATTGGTCATATGATACGTCTCGTTCAGCGGTTGCATTGAAATAGACTCTACACCTTGATTCTCGTAAAAGCTCGCGAGTATAGGGATGTTCAGGATGTTCTGAAGTTTGATTTGGGTTTCGATGGTTAGGTTTTCGTTGCCACTGACGATTTTGCTAATTTGCTGTGGCGACACTTGCATGAGTTCGGCCAATTCGCGTTGCTTCATCCCCAAATCATCCAATTTCATCAGTACTTTGAGCGCAATTTTTCTTGACTCTCTCAGCATTTCACGATGCTTGATGCGCTCTTTGTTCTTGGCGATGGCAGCGGACGGATATATTTCGCTGCTGTCGAATACTTTATTTCCAGTTTTCATGATTCTGCGATTAATTCAAAAAATGCGTCTTCGTTGTGTATGTCGTTGATTTCTAAATATTGGCGTGCTGCGGATAATTTGCTGAGTTCTTTGGCTGTGCCGGGGTGGTCGAGCATTCTTTGTGACATCTTGATGGCTCCTCCGGTGATGATGAACAGCTCATCGATTAATTTTATCGCGTATAGCCTCAATCTGTTGTGGTTGATTTTTCCCTTTCGAAGCGATATGGTTTTGTTGGTTTCGGAATGTTCCAAAGGAATGAAGATGCGTTTGAATTGGCCATCTGTTTCTGCGATTTCATTGATCAAATCTTCCAGTTCCTCAAGATTGTAGTATATCTCATCAAGGAATGCAACGATATCTTGTATGTTGTTTTCTTTCGCGAATTCGAACAAATACGCGGTGTTGCTCCATTGATTTAGATTCCTATCGTATTCGTTTTCATCATATTCGTTGTAATGAAAGGAGTACAATTGGTTTTCAAAGATACATGCGATTTTCATAAAATCAACCTATGGGTTTATTTTTTCGTTTGGATATTTGACTCGTTTAATGCGATCACACCAAGTTAGTGCGCTTATCGGTTACTTTTTGATGGGGGCTGTCCAATTGGCGATTTTTGCAAAAATTTTGGAGGAGGGGTCATTACCCTGAAAACTCTAGTTAAGAACAGTGCGATTTTTTGGGAAGAGGTCAACTTGAGTCACAATGCGCGAATCATCAAATCATTGGTGGGGCGAAACTAAAATGTTCGAATTTTGGGTAGGTGATACATTTATATCATGTTTCATTTATTGGAATAGTGCTATTTTGCAACCAATAAACTAAAAACGAAACATGACGACCAATCCACACATTATCAATTTGAACGATGCAGTTGAATTGACTCACGCATTTCAAAATGCGCCACAATATCAAGGTAATACAGTAGCATGTATGATTAATGCGGCCGCTTATCAGC
>DALYCS010000009.1:5899-27639 GCA_031973615.1 Flavobacterium sp.
TTGGCACAACCAGGGTGTGTAAATGTCAGAACCTATTTTGCGCTTGATCAAGGCACTCTGACGATTGTAGTTGTGGGAGTGGATACGGATGGAAATGATATAACGTCCGGGGTTCTTTTGGATATTACTATTTTGTGTCCATCTGATTGCCCAGTTGATTCACCTCTAATGGTGCAATGACCATTGATAATTACAGATGAATAACCTGTACCATCTGATTGAATTTTTATTGCTAGTGTGTTTAATATTGAGGATAATTTATTATGTCACTTGCAAGAGCATGAGCTTCCATCTTGGATTTATTGAATTGTTATATTATTTTGTAATTTGTTTTATTAATTATGTTTGGGGATATTGTAACCTGAGAAGTGAGTATTTATTTTATTTTGTGCATTGCACTTTGCCTGTAGTTTTACCATTGAGTATTTTAAATAATACCATAAAAACTCGGGTTCTATTTGGTCTGTTAATAGTAGTTTTTTTGAATTTGCTCTTTAGAGATGTTAGAATAATTGTAATTACTTACTTAGTATGTTTAATAGTCTTAAGCAACAGAATAGTTGCATTTGCTTTGTTGTCAAAGAAGTATCGTCAAATATTGCCAATTTATATTGCCATTTTGTTTTTAATAGTGCTCACTAACTTAACCTATCTATTGGGTTACTTCAAAATGGATTGGGCGCATTCGCAGTTGATTAACTATTTTTCGGGTACTATCAAATTTGTATACCTTTCAACCATTATTCTAGGCCATGTTTACCTCCGCAGATTTATTTTTAATTGAAGTTGCAGGAGTTTTTCTGCCTGCTTTCATAGTGACAGTATTCACAATAGCCTACAGTTATAAAACCACCGTTAGGTATAAAAGAGCGATTAAACGCCTGTATCAAATGGGTTTCAAAGGCGTGGATATGGAGCGGAAACGTATCGCTAGTGAGATGCATGATCATTTGGCCGAACATTCCATTAGAGTTGCCGAAGAATTTATAGAGCTCAAACAGCGCTTAACTGGCGAGGACCTTGAATTGTTAAAGAAAATAGAAACCAATGCAGATTTGTTTCGTTTTAGAACACATCAAATTGTTGAATACATGTACCCAACAGGACTGTTTGACTCGGACTGGCAAAAAGCCTTGCAACAACTTGCTGACAAGATGTCCATTGGAAACGTGCGAGTTACATTTGAGTCATTTGCGGAAAATGCTCCCAAGAATGATTGGCTACATCATACTTACTGGGCGATTCAAGAAATTGTTGCCAACGCAATTCGCCATTCTAAGGTGAGCCGTGTCCAAATAACGGCAACAGAAGAACAGTCAACTTTTATACTCTGTGTTCATTATCGTGCAACGGAAAAAGTGAGCAAGTGGTTAACTTCCAACTCCAAAGCGGGCCTCGGAACGCTAATCGTTCAAGATCGGCTGCAGATTGTAGGTGCAGAACTTGGTGTGGAAATAAAGGACAAAGTCATAACGCATACTGTGAGTTTTAAAAAATGAAAATTGTCATTCTTGATGATCATCATGCTATTCTTCAATTTTTAAAGCAGAAGTTGAATGAAGTATTGCCAAGTGGCGATATTGTGTTGTGTTCGACCATTCACGAAGCCAATATGGCGCTGGAAGATGTACAACGACCAAGCCATGTAATATGTGATTTGGAAATCAATGCTGGTCGGAGCACTGCGATTCCGGAATATTGTAGCCGCCTCAATATGCCTTTTATGGTTTATAGTTCACACGTAGATAAAGTTTTAATACAAGAGCTGAAAAAGTGCGGAGTGAGTGTTTTTGTGTCTAAATTATCCCGAATGGAATTTCTGCAACGTGGAATTGAGGCTCTGCTGGTGGGCGAAAAGTACTTTTGCCCCTTTGTTTCGGCAACTATGGAAGCGAATGAGCGATTTAAAGAAACAGAAAAGCTGAAGCTGACAGATGGTCAGGTGCGAGTTTTGGAAGTGATGCTGAAAGGGTACAACCGAGTTGCTGCTGCCGATTTATTGCATATTTCTCTTACTACATTGAATAATCATATAGCTCGTGCGCGTGAGATGAACGATTGCGAAAACTTCGAGGAGTTATTGAGGCGCTTTCGATATTGGGATAGGTGGAATTGAAATATGTGCAATTTATAAATCCTATTTTCTGGGGGTTCTATTGTGCGTTCAATTTTTTGCAAAATGATATAAATCTATTAAGTGTTAATTTTTAGTGAGTTTCAATTTTGTTTTCATAAATATTTAAAAATGAAAACTATGAAATTTAAAAATTCAAACGGTTCAAAACCTGTGTCATGTGGCTGCCCATCTGCATTAGAGCACTGGGAGCGAAATGTCAACAGAAAAGCTATTAATTGCTCAGTTAAGGGTTGTACTAATTCTGCCAAAGTTGGTGGTCATGTTATTAATGCACATGGAAATGCACTCAATGAACAGTATATCATACCACTTTGCTCGGCGCACAACCACAGTAGCTTTCAAGAGATTTTTGAGATCAATGTGCATGTCAAGCCGGTAAGAATAGGTCGTCAGTTGAGCTGTAAATAATTTGAAAAAGATGAAATTAGCATTAAAATTTTTATCGACAGTTGTGCTGTTTTGTAGCTGTAACTTTTTATCTGCCCAACTTACAGGTTGGCCAAGTTCAACGAATAATTTGGTTGTGCCGGATGGGGACATTATTTATTTGGATTCTAATAGATTAGGGGTCACCGCGGTGGCTTCTTCAGGTTCCAATTATACCTTAACCATTAAAAGTGGTTCACTTTCTGGGAATTTCAATTCTGGTAATTTTTGTTTGCTTATCTCTATGGAAGATGCTGTTAACACTGGCTTTCATAAGAGTTGTACAATCGTTTCCAACACATCCACAACCATTACTGTTTCACCAATTAATCTATCTGGATGGTCGAGTTTTGTTTCAATGTCTAAGTTGCAATTGGTTAAAGTTAATACCTATAAAAAAATAACCCTCGAACACGCGCAAATTACATGTCATCCCTATGATGAAAACACTTATACCGGTGGTGTTTTGGCATTTGTTTGTGATACCCTTTTGATGAATGCTGGTTATATTAATGTGAGTGGTTTAGGGGTAGCTCCTTATACAACAAACTACGCAATGCCCGGCACCGGAGGCCCTGGATCAGCGATGTATATGTTTGATAACGGAGGTAGGCCACAAGTGAATACGCCTCCCTGTTATACCCCTAATCCAATAACAGGAAAAACGCTTGTTTTTACCTCAGATGGGACTTCAGGAGACATGGGTTTAAGTAACGGTGGTATGGGTGGCAATTACTCATATTTCCCGACTATAGGAAATACAACCACAAATAACAATTATCCAATTCGTATAAATATGGGGCAGCCAGGAACGTTGGGTGCTTCAGCCATTGCGGCATCTGGTGGTGGCGGTGGAGGTCATGGCGGTCTGGGTATGACACTTGCAAATACACCTGTAAATGGGAGCCCAGGTAATTCGGGTAATTCGGGGGATGATGTTAATTTTCAAAATGCCAGAGGTGGAGGTATTTTGATTCCCAAAATCAAAATATTAATTGGAGATAGTTCATTGGTGAATTCAACGGTAGCAAGGTTTATCAGTGATGGTGGGTATGGCTCTGACGGTGGGAATGGGGGAATGGGTGGCTATGGTGGTAAAGGTGGAGTTGGCGACACTGGCTATTGTGGAGGCAGTACAATTAATTTTTCCGGGGCAAATGGTGGTTTTGGAGATCCCGGAGATCCTGGAAATGGTGGTGATGGAACTAATGGTGGTCAATCTGGCTCTATTTGGTATTTATCTGATCAACTTTTCCCAGTGGTGGGTCTAGGATCGGGTACAACTACAAACTACCCCAATCCCTTGCCTAGTTTATTTTCTGTAAGTGGCGGTGAAGCTGGCAGGGGGGGAGCACCTGGATTGGGACATAAAATAAATTACATCGAAACATCTAGATTTGATACTACGGGTTGTAATCCATTAGAGTGGTGTGAAGATACCACCATTACCAAAATTTGCAACTGTGATAGTGTTTTTGCTCAAATGATTGGGAGGAATAATGCTACATATATGTTAGATGGTACTAATTTGAAGTTCCAGATTGGGGGTGTTGATTTCGGACTCGATACGACATGGGGAGTCTTAAAACTTGTAAAGACAGCAAAATTGCATTACTACTGCCCAATGTCGATTGCTTCACATTTTAATGAAATTTTAAAATTGATGGGTAGGAAACGCCTTACTCCATATCAAACGGATTCAACTGCTGACATTGAGGCTGTTTTAATATCGGGCAAAGTTCGATTTCGCGTTTCATCAACTTTATGGCCCATAGCCGAATATGATTTTGCGACACATACTCTTACGGATCTAGATGATCCTGCAAGAAAGAGAGTAAAAGAGGCGAACTGTTTATATAGTGATGCTGCCTTCGGTGGTGCATCAGCCATGAAAGTAGGTTATGCGGGAAATGATGGTAGCAAATATCCCTATCCAGGTACAAAAAGTGTTGCGAGCTCTCCCTTTAATTCTAGTGCCAATGTGATTTTTTACTCACCTTCGCCAAGTGTTGAAGAAGAACTCAGCGATAATCATTTGTTTTCGGAAGAGTTGCTAGTGTTTCCAAACCCAAATTCAACTGGTCAGCTTCATTTCGATTGTACAGAGGGAATAGAGTTGATTGAGGTAGTTGATGTTTTAGGTAATGTGGTTTTGTCCTGTTCACCTAATCAAAATCAATTCGAAATGAATATTGATGGACTTGCAGCATCAATGTACACAATTACTTGTAAAACAAAAGCCAGAATATTCTCAAGAAAATTGATTAAATTGGCATATTAAAATAGATTGAGGCATTTTTTCATTTTAATATTGACTATACTGTTTTCCCATTTGGGGCTGTCTCAAAGCAAACTTGAGATGGTCCCCAATGGTGATTTTAGTCAGTTCGATAATTATGATATCCCATTTTCTATTTGGAAGCAAAAGTTCGGTGCAAGAGTTGATTTTTACAGTAATCAAATTTGGCTAAAGGATATTTACAATTTTAAAGGTGTGGGTTTACACACTACCGGTGGTCTTGTTGGTTGGTTGAAAGAAGCTAATACTGTCTTTAATCTGACTTCTTGGTATCCAATACGCAATTCACAAAAGATTAATATAGATTCTATATTACATCAAGACACATTTCATTTTTTTCATTTTAATCAATATGAAAATGTAGACGCGACTAATCAATGGATTACTTTCAATAATCGTTATTACAATAATACTGGTTTGAGTAAAGTACGAGTATGTGGTAAGAATCTATACCAAATAGGCGCTCCACTGCGCTTTGAAACCAGAAAAGGTGCTTATTATAAGTTGAATTTGGATTTGATGTACGATAAGAATACCTATTACTATACGTTGATTTGGAAACATAGGATTCAAAGTGTAACCGGAGACTATAACGAGGATTTTCCGTTTATGAAAAATCCGCATGAATTGCAGAACGTTATAGAACATCAAAAATATCACTATTTGAACAAGTGCAATATTACGCTAGATACCAATTTGTTCTCGCGCAATAACAATTTGAAAATCACATTGATGAATCAGTTTTTCAATGATTCTTCTAGTCGCAATGAATTGACTAAGGAACAGGATGTTTGGAGTATGCCATTATTTCCTGAAGTGTTTGAAGAAAGGCACTTTAGTCACTCTTTCAAAGCAAATGATAATTTGAGTTGGCTCCAACTTCGTCAAAAGCACAGAGATAGTGTTCAGTATTATGCCAACGATACATTGCCATTTCCAAAAGACGCCGACAGTTTATTTAAAATTATTACAGACAATGGTATTTATTCTACTATACCTTTAGATCAAGGAATTCAAAATCGATTTCATCCATTACTGGGCCATTGGAAATGGTTAAAACAATGGCAGTATCCGGGAAAGTACCATCGTTATGCAGACAAAGCGCTGAGAAACGCAGATTATTTTTTAGATAACCTTTCCTTGCAGCCCGAAATGTACCAAAAAGGACCCGTGGCAGCACCCAGTATTTTGTGTGAGGCCGACACCTTTTTGGCGTTCATCCCTTCGGGCATGCCTGCTATTTGGACTGATTTGATCTCGGGAAAAATTCTTTCAAATGCTGATTCCTGCTGGATTTCCTTAATCGATACAGTATCAATAGAAGTTAGAAACAATCAATTTGTAGATACTCTCAATTATACTTTGCGCCAACCCAAATCACCTTTTACCAAAGATTCATATACACTCTGTTTGGGTGATAGTCTGGTTTTTTCTGCCGAAACTGGTTACGGTATTCAATGGCAGAAAGGTCAGTCTAGCTCGAGACGTTTTGTACACCGCTACTCGGACTCATCCAATATACAGGCCACATTGACATCGCCGTTGGGTTGTGAGTACAAATTCACTACGTCGGTTATAAAAGGCCCAGCAATCAATGAATACTCATTTGACACGTTTTTGTGTGACAAGCATTCAATTGCTTGGCATATACCCGGTATAAGTTGGGTGTCATTGCCCGCAAGCGGAATAACCCAAGTCAATCAACAACTGACTATTGCTACATTGATTGATGTTAAAAAGAATGTCATATTCAAAGATACTCTGACTGGCTGTTCAGTGTCATTGTCAATCAATATTCAATCCAACCAATCGCCAAGTTTAGGTGAGGACATTGATACGATTATTTGCCCCGATAATCAATTGAATATAAAGTTGCCCACTGCAGAATTCCTTTGGCTTGACGGGGTGAAATCAACAAATTTATTGAATTTAAAAGCTGCCGGTAACTATGTTGTAATCGCGGCAAATAGAACGTGTGCTGATACTTGGAATATCCATTTGGCGAAGCATCCACAAATTCAGGTTTTTATCAATCAGTTAAATCCTAGGACATGTTTTTTAGATTCGGCATTGTTGTTTGTTGCCTCACCGATTGAATATCGATATTATTGGCCTGGCTCTCCTGCGGAGACAAATACTTTTGCAACCCAGGACACTGGTTTTTTCAATTTATTGATAAAGGACACCAATGATTGTGAGTTAAATCTCCAAATCAAACCACAGTATTCTTGCAATAAGCCGGTTTGGATTCCCAATGTATTTACTCCCAATGGAACTGCCCTCAATGAAACTTTTGGGCCTCATTGTATTTCATGTAAAACGATTTATATCCAAATTTATAATCGCTGGGGTGAATGCATCTATAAAGGATCTGAGCCTTGGGATGGAACCTATCGCGGTGAACCTGTTCCCAATGGAACTTACGCATACAAAATGGGTGTAGAGCTCACATTTGGATCCGATATGCGGAATTCCTTTTTTTATGGAGATGTGCAAGTGTTGCGATGAACAATTTAGCCAATCGTATTTTTTAAACTTGATTTTAATACGTTAATTGTATTTTCCTTTTGTTTTAATTGTTTGCTTTTTAAGCAACTGCAACTTTTTTTTAATTTGGAGCGGAAAAAAACATTGATGACAAACCCTGTTGGTCTCTGTTAAAAGACCCCTCTTGGTCGGAACTAATCACAGCTCAAAACGCCAAATTTTACGATTATAAAACTCTTTTTTATTTATTAATGATTTACCTCTAATTAAGGGGTCAATTTCAGTCCGCTGAAGAGGGGGGCGCTTGTCTGTTTATTCGATTGTATTAATATAAAAATAAATTAGCTTTTTAGTGATTTTGATATAAATCTATCATCGATATAGAGAAATGGCATTCTATTTTTGTTCTCATTAACAGATTAAATATAGATAAATGAAAAAATTATTATTTCCCTCACTGCTTTTTATTGGGTTTCTAATCCCCAATAAATCATCGGCTTATGCAATCAATGGTTGGGCACAAATTACTCACAGTTTAGCTGGATTTTCATTGAATTGTAGTGCAGCTCCGGTACTCTGCTGCGTTATTACTGGTCAACAAATAGCTATTAATCACTGGTCGGGTTGGATTAATGGTACTCTCTCAACGGTGTTGCCTCCAGATTTGCCCGATAATTATCCAATTGAATTTACGACTGATCAAGAAATCCCGGAAAACTAAAAAAAAAAGGCCAAAAATCAAGAAAGATTTTTGGCCTTAAATATTATAACTATGAAACTAAAGTTATTGTTTTTTATTGTGTTGACGGTGAATTTGAATTTGTTTGCCAAAATACAGTGTTCCGTGAAAATCGGTTTGTCAGATTGTGTTAGTTGCTATAATGTACTTGCCTTAATTAAAGATTTTGATCGAGAGTTTGTTTTGAAAGGTGATTATGTTGGGTTGGAAAATGAAGTAATTAAGGAATATTTGGGATTGTCGGATGTAAGTAAAATACATGTATCCGATTCATTGTACAATTCATTTGGTTACGGTGATTTTACTGTAATTTCTTTTAGGGAAGATCAAAGGGAAATATTGAAGTTTCCGATGAGTTCAATAGGAGGTTATCTAAAGGAAATCAGCGAAATGAAGAGTAAAAATAATCTGGGTAATACAATAACTATTGATTTGTCAAAGAATTGGCATAGGCAATGTCAAATTAAGCTTCTAAATTCAGGCAATTTTGCTGTTTTGGATCCTTACAGGAGGAAAATTACCAAATACGATGTTTCTGGAATGCCTATTGGAAATGTGGATGTGAATCGAAATCTTGAAGAGTTTATTTACAATGCAAATTTTACAAATGGCGTAATGGTTTTGAATAATTTTATTGAAATGGCAAATTATTTAAACAGTAGCCCCATTGCTGTACATTTGAATTCGATTTTTACTCGAGATGAAATTGTTTATTTGCACACATCGTGTAGTTACTTTACAATAAACAATGGTGATACAATTCTCAAATCTTTAAATAATCTTTTGCGTTTAGATAGTATATTTCAAATTGAAAACATTAAACTGGTTGACCAAATTGGTGAAGGATGTTTTTTATCTTCAAATTTCATTACAAGTACTTCTGACTCCACATTTTTGTGTGATGTAATTTGTACAAATCCTTCCGCGAAACCTCGAATCTTGGCGAAGGGAAAGTTAAAGGAAAATGTACTGCGATTTTATGAATTTACTGAGGATACCATTCCAAAGGGCCTGGCAGATAAGCGATTGTATTATAGAATAACTAGTTTTAATTATGATGAGGGTTATGTTGGATACGGGTTTTTCAACAAAGTATTTTACCACAGCTCCCCATTAACTAATTTGGTTTTATTTGATGAATATAAATTCAATAATAATTTCCCAAACCCTAAAAACTTTCTCAACGGACTCAAGAAAATTGATAACAATTTGTTTATTACATATCAATTGGATTCATTGTGTCTTATCAGTAATTATAATCTCAGAAAACACAAGTTGGAAGAGGCTAAGGTAAGTGTTCCGTTGACGGAATTAGGATCCCTCATTCAATTCGATTCAAAGGGGAATTTCTTTTTTGTAAACAGTGAAAAGCAGCTGATAATTAAACCATTAGGAGCCTATTTCAAATCAACGCAAAAGGATTGATTTCTTTGTAACGACATTGTGAATACTGAATTAACGCAACTATTTAATGTTTGATTTTGATGAAATTATTAAACATACACAAAATAAATCATAAAAAAATGAAATCATACGCTATTCATTTTGTTGTTCTTGGCATTTTATTGAGTGCCTGCGAAAAAGATAACCCCACGCCCGTTAAAGACAATTTTGAAATCTTAACGAGTCACAAATGGACGATGACCTCATGGAAATCAGATCCTGCTTACATGGGCATGAGTGACTTATATGCTGATTTGGCTCCTTGTCAAAAAGACGATATTCAGTCGTATCAGAAAAACGGCGTAATAATGGTTGATCATGGGCCTTTAAAATGCTTTTCTGGAGACGGCCAAATAGACACATCCACTAAGTGGAGTCTCAACGGTAAACAGCTAATTACGCGTTTGTTTATTTCCAATAGTCTTGTGAAAACAGATACGTCTGAAATAATCATTTTGAATGAAAATAGATTGGAATTTGTTTCTAAGACAAAAATGAATAATAAGATTTATAAGTTCACTTACGGATACGGGGTAGAATGAGAATCTGTGTTTTTTGAGCATTTATTACTAATAAATATCACTTTGTAGTTCACTCACATGATTAATTGTATGTGCATCGAAAAGAAATTAATTTCATCGGAAATCACCTTGAAATAAGGTGCGTAATAACCAAATAAATATTCCCAGTTTTATGTTGTATGTAACGAGAGTAATCGATGTAATTAAAAATGTAAAATCAGGTTTTGTTATTTATAATTCTGTTTTCATAGCGATTAGCCTCTGCCTTATGGTACTGTGCTGTACGAATTGTAAAAAGAAAGAAATTGACAAACAAAATAAACCTAAATCTGAATATTCAACACCTCCTATTACTGTGCCTGTTATTACGAATGCTACACAGTTGTATGATCAACTATCACATGTCGCATTAAATCTCGCTTCAATCGTTGAAAATACTAATGTAAACAACATTGGTTCTACTGTTTTAACGGGAATAATTACTTCGTCAATACCTTCAGGGTTAGAAGAATCTTCTATGTTGACTATTGATGACGCAATTTCTACTAGCCCACTAGTAGGCCCTAAATTCACTATTGGATCAGCTACAACAAGTGATCTTTTTCAGACAATGTTATATTGCAGCAACATATATACAATAACACCTCCCATTGTAACAACAAGACAGACCGATTTTTATTCAACATTTACAATTAATGGAAAGGCTTTTTTTACCCTTCTAAGAATACCTGAATTTGCAATACAGGGTGTTTATAGCCCTACATTACACGGTTCTTTGATTTTTGTACCTAAAGATATTTTAGGACAAAATAGCTACTCAGGGTTCGTTTGGAATTCCACAACCAATTCGGTCGACAGAGTGTCCCTGGATGATGATATTGTAGAAGATCATATTGTGAACTCTACGGCATATATAGTAGTAGTAGATTTTGACGAGGTGTCAAGTACAGGTGGGGGCCGAAATGCATCAAATTGTGAAGGTGGTTGGGATTGTACTGATGGGTACTGTGATTCTGCGTGTGGCGAATATATTGGTTGCCAGGACTGTGGCAATCAATTTAATAAACGTTTATTTTTATCAAAGATAAGAATAGATGATGACGAAAGAATAACGAAAGGGGGCACTCCTTTTGTTTTAGATAAACATTATGTTTCTGCTTTAGGAAGTAAATATCGATTGGCATTAAATTCTGTAGTATTACATTCAAATGGTAAATTTGAAGCAATTAATAACGAACCAATTGAACAAAAGTGGAAGAAAAATGAAGTAAAGAGAGTTATACATAAAAAATCAGGTCCCCAATCAAGGGGTACTGCAACATGGAAGGAAGTCAATCTGAAAAATGAGTCAATGGATGGAATATTACTTTCAAATCATTTTAACATGACAGAAGCCAAGGTGTACATTAATTTATATGAATTAGATTTTGTTTTTGGAGGTAAATTTGATTTTTTCGCCCCATTATTCAATGGTTTTGGAATTCAAAACGCACAACATTGGCGTTCAAGCGGAATGCCATCTCTAACGGGTCCTAGTAAAGGATTTTTTTTTCATGATTTAAGTTTAAATCCTGTTATTTTTGATTTGTCGAATGTCACAGAGGAAGTTTTGCCTGTAGCTTGGTCAAATGTAGTTCCTGTTAACGGAGTTAGAGAATTGGAAATAAAAGGAACAAATGTAACATTTACGTTAAAATTGATTGATAAGTAAACCATGAATTTGTACTAAACCCAATGCTTAAATAATCCATGTTCAAAAACATATTGATACATTTAAGCTGCTTGTTCGCTGCCGTTGAACTCAATGCACAAGATAAGTGGGACGTAAATATTTCAGCAAACTTGGGCCCTTCCGCAATGACTTTTACTCTTAAGGAAAATCCTTTTTTATTTGATCGCACAGAGGTTTCATTAAGTAATTCATTGGGACATCATCAGCGCTTGGATGTGAATTTTGGTAAAAAGGCCTGTAAGGCGTTTGGTTTAATTGGATTACAGCACAATGTCAATAATTTAAGAATCAATTACCTACAGTTCAACAACCCACTGATCAAGGAGGGCATTGCATCACAAACATTTGATCTGCGGTATTTTTCAGTACCCATGGGAATAGGAAGGCGAATAAAAACCATCGGCAATAGTGAATTAAGCATGGCTGTTTTTTCTGAATTACTCGCGACATATAGGCTAAACTGTATCGACAGCAGTATTAACGTGAGATTTACGGATGGATCGAATGATAATTTGGCGACTGTAAACAGCATTTATGGCAAATCCGGCACAGTATTGTGGGGAAACATTGGGACCACTGTAAACTACCGTGTGCCATTGAAGAAAAAGATTCATTTCAACTTTTCCGCTAGCGCTGTATGGCAACCAAAATCTACAACATGGATCTATACGGGTGCTGAAATTTATGCGGGTGGTCAACAAGAATCTGTCAGGGTATCGAGTACATTCATTAAAAGCACACTTTCACTTGGCTTAACCCTGGCAATATGAGGTGGGGATTAATTTTTATTGTTTTACTCAGTGCCTGCAAAGACGATCGAATATATTACCATGTGTATCCAGTCAAGAACTCACACTATTTTGACTTCAAAGCGGACAGCTTAGTATTTTTGGTGCAAGACGGTTTTCGCAGTAATAGAGAGGTTTGGGTACGAAATCCATCGATTATCGCTGTAAATCGTTATTTTATTTACAAACGCTACAGTGATTTTCATTTTTTGGATAGTATTAGACTGGGATTTGGCGAGAATGTACTTGAACGCACCGAATTTCAAAAAACAATGCCATTGCGGGTTTATAGTTTGTATTTAATGTCTGATACAACAGATCGTTTTGTACTTGCAAACGGCTCAACAATCCTTGAAATGCGCGGTTTTTATAAACAAAAGAAACTTTGCCCAAGTATATTTTTCAGTGGTAAATATATTCAAACACACCATGAAACCACAAATACCATAAATGACTCGATCTCCGCTCGCCAAATCACCCGCGAATGGTATGCTCGCGACTCAGGACTTATTTATTTCGAAAGGACATCCGACTCTTTGAAATACGGAAAACCATTCAGCAGCAGAAAAGAAAGTGCTCGGAGAACAAATTTCTAATGCACATCAAATAAAGGATTTTGGAATTTATTCAAATGTATTAAAATGACATAAATTATTAAGAGTAATTTGTTCTTGCTGAGTTAAATATAGATTAATAGTTGTTATGTATATAGTATAAAGTTGGAGTGGAGGATTGAATTTGAACTAATATTCGAGTCTAAAGGGAAGTTTATGCGCATTCCCACACAACCTGGTTGATTTAATAAATCTTGAAAGGCGGAAGCGGTTATTAGTCCAGCTTTGGTTTGTCCGGCGAATTGAGGAGCGTTTTAGTAAGCAGCGTCATCGTGATTGCTTCCTGTAAGGTGATTTCGTGATTGTTGTTTGTCATGATTGTATGTTTCGGGTGCAAATAGCATGTTTCAAAAACACAAAACTTGGTAAATTTTTATCTTGAATTGTATTTGCTCTTTAGTGTTATTTGTTTCCTAGGAATTTACTTCATTGAGATAGAAGGCAACGGGAATCAGATCAAGTGCTTGATTGAGTGATTGCTCTACAATGGATTGAATTCAGATCGGAAGTCGTCGGGAGTAAATGACGCGCAGTTTGAATTTTAGGTCTACTTACATTGATTTATGTTGTAATATTAACTTTTGCCGAAGAAGTCGATGGCGTGAGAGCAATTCAAGATGCGTTCAATCCAAAATTATAACCCATTCCTCAATATTCATTTGTTCAAATGTTCACTGTTCATCGGGGTGTGTTTTGAATAGGGGGGTGAATGTAAAAAACGATAAAATTCGATAAGAAAATACAACTATCAAGTTTTTATAATATCTTCGTTTTACCGTTCTTTTTTGTTGCTGTTGTGTTGCTCAATAATTTCGAAAACTGATGAGTAGTTGCTCATTTGTTGCTCGAAAAAATTCTGAAAAGTCTTTGTGTGTAAGGGTTACAGCGTTTATCTTTAATTGTTTATTGATGTATCGGCAAACGGTACGGCCAAATGACCTCGAGTTACAATTTTATTATCGCGGACCGGATTAGTAATAATATAATTAGATTCTTTGAAAATTGAAATTCTGAATTTTTTTTCATCATAAGCCTCAACAGCCTGTTGCCAAAGATTACAATCTCTTAATTTGGCACCCGGGAAGGAAACACTGCTTGTTCTTATAGAATCTCTGAAATAAACAATAGCAGTATCGTAATTCACAAATGCGCCTGTATCATCATATAATGCATAATAAAAAGTATCTGGTGTTGTTAGTTGAATCGTGTCACACCAATAGGGTTTTTTAATGATTTCATCGCAACTCTCTGATTTTAACTTTTCAAATTCATTACTTACATCTCCAGCGAATACCTTGTGCTTGAAATCTTTACTGATATGATTCATTATTCTAGCTGTGATTTCTGCAATCCAAGTGTGGATGTTTTTTGAAGTATATACTGTTTTAGGTCCATCCGGATCGATTGACAAAGTTGGGGAAGTCCATTGTTTGACACACATAAAACCCATGAGCAAACCATAGACTTGGTCTTGGCTCATTTCATTACCATAATTATATGTTGTTCCATTCCAATTAGCACCTTTAATCCAGCTAATACCTTCGCCATCATCTCTTGGATTTGCGCTGTTGATTTTATAGTCTTCGTAATCAAATACGCCACTAACAAAACCATTTGAACTGTCCTTGAATTTGATAGCCGGCCCGTTTGCTCCACCAGAATTCAAGAAATCAACTCTTTGAGGATCTAATTTCTTTAGTGGAGAAACACGACTCAAAAAATTCTCGTCATTATCACTACGAATTAAAAATCCATTTTTAATGCCTTGATTAGAATATTTGAGATAATTCTCCGCTTTGTCATCTAGCCTGTCGATAGCATGAATTGCCCAGAATAACTCAATACAAGCAGCGTTATACCTTTCTGTATTTTGCTTCCCCTCAAGAGTAAGTATATTTATTTCACTCGATAATACTGCTAGATAATAACCTTGATCTACAAGCACATCACCAAATACCATTTTATTTTTGTAAGTTTTTGGATCAACCTTCTTCAAAACGCCATTTTGATACTGAAGAGTATCTGAAGGACTCGAAAATTCCAATAATTGTGCAGCCGTAATACTTTGGCCCGGTTCAGGTCCAATTTGAACAAAATTCTTTTTTAGCCTGTCCCGATAATTCCAGTATTTGTTTTCTAAATCAACCTCAATCGATTGTGCGTCAACTTTGAAAATGCTACACAAGCAACACAGTAAAAAATAATATTTTTGCATATTAATTTATGATTTTATAGTATTTGAGATTCCAATTGTGGTTTTTATCAGCATTTGTACTAGAATTCCAAGCTGTAATTTTTAGTTGGATAATACCCACATTTTTGGCGAAATAGTATTCTATGTTGGAGTAAGGGTATAGATTTTTGTAAAATGGGTGATTCGTGATAGGATGAGCAGAAGAAGCCCTTGCCATAAATACTCTCACTGTATCAAAAGTGAAATCCTTCATTTGATAGTTGGTAATCAATTTCACGTATTTGGTATGCGAGACTCCGTCGGCATTGAATTCTTTAGTGTTGTCATATGGTGTGAAAAACACTTGGTCTTTTCCGCTGCGTTTTAATTTGTTGGGTGATTTTTCAACGTTCAACCAGTCGCCTTCCTTTTTGAAATTTGCACTGTACGGGATATTGTAAGTTGCTGCAAAATCAGAATATAAGCTTCCTTCATTGCGACTCTTACGTTGAAAGCTCATCACCTCATAGTCAATATAATCTGTAGATATCCACCATGTGTAGCATTTGAGCATTACTTGCGTGTCAAGCTCTCCTGTACTATCGCATTCATATACCCACATACTACCGGGCTTAAAGAATGTGTAATTCCTCATTTCGCCGATATAGAATTTGCCCAAATATTTCTTTGGCTCAGGCTCATCGGGCTTGCAGCCTGTTATAATAAATGAAGACAGCAGGATCATTGCTGTTAGTAATAATTTTCCTTTGGTGGCATTATTATTCATAATTGAAATAAGTAACGTGCTATAATAATCCAAATGTGATCGTCTAGGCAACATTTTAGGTGGTGTTTTCTTTTACATGAATCACTGAATCAACCGCGTTTGGGTATTGCCATCGACGAACTTTACAGTCAATAAATACAATGGCTGTAGCTTTGTTGGTGCATTGAATTCACATCGATAAACTGGACGATCTAAAACCATCTCCCCAATGAATTTACCCGTCAATTCGCGGATAGTGATGGTAGTAAACTTGTCAAGCGATTCTACCGTCCAACCCACACCTTGAGAGGGAATCGGGTATACGCGCATCCCGTGCTTGGAAATGTCCAATTGTTCAGATTTTCGTAGGTTCAATGACGCATAGCCCAACGCAATTGCATTGAGCGTACTGTTGGGAATTTCTACGTCGAAAAAATAGACATTTGCAGTGTATTTTGACATAGGCTGATGTAAAAAAGATGTTGTTGCCTCATATGCGCTGTAACTGGATTGCGCTTCTTCCTCCTGCCAGAATTGTTGGTAATTACCGTTGAAATCAAACATCATACACATCGTACCACCTGCATTTATTACCGAATCTGGGAGGTTAGGCCACATGGATGTTGGACAGCCTCCGATGCGAAGTCTAACGCCCAATTTGTCGTTCCCTTCTAACAATTTGAAGGAACTGTATGGGCTGTAAGAGTTGGTATCGCAAAACAGAAATCGTTTCACCACACCTGTTGTCTCATCCAAAATTGCCAGAGCACAGTTGGGGTCTCCCGCAAAGGGAACTCTAAACGATTTGCCCAACCAACGACAATTGCGCTTATAAAGCAATCCCAAATAAACGTTGCCATGATTGTCTGAGCACAAGTTACTGTTCATGGCCTTTGCTGAAGCCGTATCGGCGCGATGGATCCATTTGATAGTTCCGTTTTTTGCGTAGCAGATGGTGATGACATCCAACAAGTTTCCGCTGGGCGGCGATATGCGCTGATCCACCGCTTTGTATGTGCTCTTTGTGTTGCGGAAACTCGATGTTTTGGATACTTCAACCTGCAACAAGTAAGATTCTTTTGAAAACATCAAGATCCGATTTTCTCCGCCGGTGCCTAGATATTGTGCATTGATTGTTTGTCCAAACGAATTTAGTTCAATTGCATAATAACCATTAAATGAGTCCAATTTCAGGTGACTAAAAGCTGTGTCATTGCCCTTTCGATAACCTATGCCGATGTTTTTCTGGTTCACCGAGCGCAATTCTTGGATGCCACTTCCCGATTTAAACCACAGCAGATCGCCTTGGGTAGTGAAGGAGAAAAGAGGCGCGTTGCCGGGGTATGACTTACCGCGATAAGAGCCGTTTTCCGAATGCCCTATCAACGCCGTAATCTGATTATTATTGGTTATCACGATGTCTGTTAGAGACATGTTCGAATCATTGGATTTAAAGGGATAAGCCCAGGCCACAGAGGCATTGCTCTTGTTGATTTTCGCCAAGACACAACTAACCCCATCTGATTTTCGATAAACCCCTGTTGTGAGTCGCAAGGAATCGCCCACACTGAATAGGGTGTATACATTGCCCAAACTGTCGAATGTAGCTTTTCTCGGTAGTGGGATTATCCATAAGCCTGTATTGCGCTGTCCATATTGCTGAATTTCACTCACCCATTGAACACGAGGCGTAGGAATTTGGGCCGAACAACTGACAACCAATAGAAATGATAAAATCAGGTTAATTTTCTTCAACATGGGTCGGTAAATTTGATTGTTTTATTATTACAATCTATTACAATTACTCCACATTTGCATGGCAAACAAGGATCGCTTTGATTGCCACAACAAATTAACGCACCATTTGAATATGGGACGCCATTTAATAATACTCTTACATTGGAACAATCACAACTGCAAAGAGGTTCAATTCCGCCAACGGTTTTGTCTTTGTATACGGGCACATCGTTACAAGCACAATCTGGGTCTGTAGGGGAGTTACAGGTAAAAACGGTAACTGAAGAAGTTGAGCCACAGCCTTGGACAGCTATAATAGGGGACGAACAATCCATCCCCCAGTAAATCTTCCAATCACATTGTGCGTTTCCTTTGGCAAGTGTAAGAAATCCGAAAAGGACAAAAAAAGAGATTTTATATAATTTGTTTTTCATGTTGTTGAGCGGAGTTTTGACCAATATATTTAGTCAGTTAATTGATGTGTAAATAGTTATATATATTTATTATATGGTTTGATTCGAAAGCGACGAAATTTGTTCTTAGCCATTACAATTTGGCATTTGCGAATAAACTGTGAAAATAGCCATGTACTTGACTAATAATGAACCTAAATGAATATAGTTTTTGGTATGGGAAATAAACGCTTATAACTTGTCATAAAACGGACAAAATGCACCGATTTAGTCCCCTATAAGACAAGTTATACAGAGATAATAGGAGAAGTGTTGCATAAGAACGGGAGGGAGATATTTTGTCATCACACATCCATTTCAAGGCAAATTCAGCATCGGAGAGAACCATTTTGGTGAGGTGTATGGTTGGGATGATGAAAATAGCGAAAGGGGTGCCTCCGGTTTTGTGTGATAGTGCTTTTTGTTTGGTGTAGGGCGATTTTCAAATGCTAACTGAAGTTTGAAATTAAGGTCGAATTTGAGGTGGATACTGAATTTTTGATCATGAACAACGCAAAAGTTATGACTTCTGTTTGTTAATTGTTTAAATTTGACGTAGAATTGTAAAGTGTTGTCAAACAAAGGATTATTAAATTTTTTTGTTAATTCATTGCAGGCGTGCATGTTAATTCATTCAAAAGAATAATTCAAATGTCAGAAGCAGTATTTAAACATTATGATTTGAAATTGGTAGAGCCAACTTTCGATTCCGCTCTAACGGATTTAATCATTGAATTGGATCACTTGCGTAAGAAGCAATTAGGGGGCTCAACTCACCCTAAAGTGTTTTTTCAACTGAAACACATCTTTCATACTTTGGAAAGTATCGGATCAGCTAGAATTGAAGGGAACAACACAACAATTGCTGAATACATAGAGACAAAATTATCGGACATCAAAGTTGTTAATCCAAGTATTCGTGAAATTCAGAATATTGAAAAAGCGATGGCTTTTATAGAAGAGAATATTTACGACTACCCAATTAACAGGGCGTTTCTTGGTGAGATGCATAAAAAAATAGTTGATGGTTTACTTCCACCACCAGATGGAGAAGGTGATTCAACTCCAGGGGATTATAGAAAAGTAAATTTAAAAATAAATAAATCTTCACATAAGCCGCCTGAATGGTTAGCAGTTGAAGATTACATGAATGAATTGCTTGAATTTGTAAATAAAGATGATAGCCCCAAATATGATTTACTCAAAACAGCAATCGCACATCATCGTTTTGTTTGGATTCACCCATTTGGAAATGGAAATGGTAGAACCGTAAGGTTGTTTACTTACGCCATGCTTGTTAAAGCTGGGTTCAACGTAAATGTAGGTAGGATTCTTAATCCTACAGCGGTGTTTTGCAGCAATAGGAATGACTATTACAACTTTTTGTCTGAAGCCGACAACGGCACAGTTGAAGGTCTTACTTCATGGATTGAGTATGTTTTAAAAGGCCTAAAAGATGAGATTGAAAAGATTGATAAGTTGTCTGATTATAATTTCCTCCGCAAGGAGATTTTACTTCCGTCAATCAATCATTCTCTAGAACGAAAGTTTATCACAGATGTTGAAGCTAAAATTCTTAAAAGAGTTGTAGATAAGCAGGTGATTTCAGCATCGGATATAAAAGATATTTTTCCGGGAAAAGCGGATGCAGAAGTATCTCGACAAATCAGAAAATTAATTGATCGTAAAATGTTAATCCCAGAGAATGAGGGTACGCGCAAGTATGTTCTTAGATTTGATAATAGTTATTTAATTAGGAGCATTATCAAAGAGCTAGGCGACAAAGGCTTTTTGCCAGTTCGTGATGAGGTGTAAGTTTGTGCTAGTTCAGTGCACAATACTGAACCTTCATTAGAACTGAATAAATAAACAATTCCAAATGTTTGCTTGACAATAGGCCTGACGCAAAACTTGTGTTAGGCGTATGGCGTTTGCTACAATACATTTTGTTCAATCATAGTAGCCTTAAGTGCTTCATATTTTTCCTTAAGTTCTTTCGGTGGTTCTTGCCCACAACAATATCTCATCATTTCTTGTCTCGTCTTGTCAAACTGCACTTTTAATTCACTGCGTTGAGAAATAAATAGGTCTTGAATTTCGATTAATGAATCAGCGAGATGTTGAGATGAATAATAAACCACAACATTAGCCATTTCATATTCTTTTCGTTTGTCAAGCTCTTGCAGTTGTATTTTAATTGTCCAATAGAGTTGTAAAATTTGTAAATAAGATTTATAGCGTCTGATGACAAGTAGAGCATATTATCTGCAATTTCATCGTGGCACTTCCTTACAGAAAGGTCGAACCTTTTTAATGCATCTATTATACAACTTGTGTCTACACATTTACCGGATAAAGCAACGTGTAATTGCTGAACGTCAAAGAGAATTTTTGACAAAGATGCATAAACTCTTTTCTCCTGTTCACGAATATCGTCTTTGGTCTTGTACTGCAGGTCAAGATTTTTTTCAATTCTTTTTAATTGTCGGTGGTTTCGATTTGTTAACCACAAAATTCCTAATGGCAGAAATACTCCTGTTAGAATTATATTTATTAATCCAGGATTGTTGTCGAGGATATGTTTTATTGTTTCGTTCATTTCTTACGTATTATAGACCATCTTGGTTCAGGCACCAATTCAAAGTCTTCGTTGTGTTTTAAAAAGTATAAAGTCATTTCGGTTGACCCAATATTTGTAATTCTAATTAGCATCATTCCACTTACTAAATGGTCGTGCGAATTTTGACTTGAAACTTTAAGTTTATTCCAAGAAATACTCTTGTCGGCAGTTCCTTTTATCTCGTAATGCCCTATAGTTTCGTTAACAGAGATTGAAAGGTGGAATTAATGTCAGTGAAGATCAGGGTTCATTTACAACAATCGGTCTCGCGATTGATTTTGAGTTCTGATATAATTGAATCTTGACGAAATAGATGCCAGGGCTAAATTGTCTGGTGTTAACGGTGAAATCATTGACATCACAGTTTTGATTCATGATCATTTGCCCCTGACTATTCAATAATTGAATCGATTTGATCAACTTATCGCAGTGTATTTGTATATCTTTTCCCAATGTGGGATTGGGGCTGATGAATAAAGTATAGGTCTTATTCTCTTCCAGCGACAGCGGATTTACCTGTATGGGTGCGCAATAGCCCGTATCCACGCAGTTGCCGGCCTTGGCAATTACAAACGGATAATATGTGCTTGCCTTTGTGTATGTGTGGCTGCAGTTGCTCACTTGTGCACTGTCATTGCTTCCCGAAGATGGGTCGTTGAAAAACCAACGATAAGTGGTGCCCGCGGTTCCCAGTGAATTGTTGACCTCAAACAGAATCGTAGCCGGTATTTGGGCCGTGGTGGTGTTTGATTTGGCATCAATGGCAATGACCTTTGGATTCACCGTGAGCCAATGCGTTTCTAGCT
>DALYCS010000010.1:0-8814 GCA_031973615.1 Flavobacterium sp.
CGATGGCAAAACCAACGCATTGTCACAGTTGTCAGTCGGTTGATTTGACGACTAAAGGTTTTGGAACAGAGCAAATTGAAATGGAATTAAAAACACTTTTTCCTGAGAAAAACATAGGGAGGATGGATCAGGATACCACCCGCGGTAAATTTGGTTTTGAAAAAATTATTGATGCTTTTAAAAATAGAGAAGTTGATATTTTGGTTGGCACACAAATGTTAGCCAAAGGTTTGGATTTTGATAATGTAACCTTAGTAGGAATATTAAATGCTGACAATTTGCTCAATCAGCCTAATTTTAGGGCTTATGAAAGAGCATTTCAAATGATGACACAGGTTTCAGGTAGGGCAGGTCGATCTGAAAAAAGTGGCAAAGTGCTGATTCAAACCTTCAATCCGCTTCACAATACAATACAACAAGTGTTGGGTACGGATTACCTGAGTATGTATAAAGAGCAATTGTATGAACGTCAAAATTTCAAATACCCACCGTTTTACCGTTTGATTAAACTTACTCTAAAACATCGCGATTTTGACAAACTAAAAGAAGGTGCACTTTGGCTTTATACGGTATTGGCAAAAAGCATGCCTTATCCAGTATTGGGCCCTGAGGAGCCAGCGATCAATAGAATTCGCAACGAGTACATTCGTACCATAATGGTTAAAATTCCAGCGCAATCAAATTTGGGTCAAGCGAAAACCATAGTAAATAAAACCCGAAATAGTTTTGAAGCAATTCCACAATACCGTGCCATTAAGATGACAATTAATGTAGATGTATATTAATTGTTTTCGATGGCTTTAACAATTTCATCTTTTTTGTTTCGGCTGAGCGGAATTTTTGTAGTGCCAATTTCAGCAAATTTATTATTGAATTTCTCCACTCGAGCTAAATTGATGATGAACGATTTGTGCACGCGAAGAAAGCGATCTGCGGGTAGTTCTTTTTCAAATCCTTTCATAGTAGAAAGTACCAAATGGGTTTCGTCGTCGGTAGCCACTTTGATATAATCGCCGTAGGCTTCAATCCATTTGATTCGGGAAATAAATATCTTAAGTTTTTTTAAATTGCTTTTAATAACAATACTATCCCCAGGATCTTCGGTGTTTTCATAGCGCAATGCATGAAGTTCAGTCGCTTTTTTAACCGCTTTGATAAATCGTTCCTTTGAAATGGGTTTTTGAAGAAAATCAGTGGCTTCATAATCAAAAGCTTTGACTGCATAATCGGCTTTTGAAGTAATAAAAACGATTTGAGGTTTCGATTTTAATCCATCTAATAAGTCAAATCCATTAATTAAAGGCATTTCAATATCAAGGAATATCAGGTCAATGGCATTGTGATTGATGCAATTTTTTGCTTCCAGGGCGTTTGCAAAATCACCAATTAAATGTAGTAGCGATGATTCATTTACCAATTTGGTAATGGTGATTCTTTGGACGGCACTATCATCAACTACAATACAATTTAACTTCATGTGATTCTTTTATGCGAAGTTAAAAGTATAATAAATAATACAACAAAACAAATAAGTGTGTAAAAAAATATTTAATCCGCGCTTGGTTATTAGAATTAAAACACTATTTTTGCACCCAATTTTATAACATTAAAATACAAAGATTATGAATCATTATGAAACTGTTTTCATCTTGAATCCCGTTTTATCTGAACAACAGGTAAAGGAAACAGTAAGCAAGTTTGAAGATTTTCTTACTTCTAAAGGATCTGAGATGGTATCGAAAGAAGATTGGGGCTTAAAAAAATTAGCCTACGAAATTCAACACAAAAAAAGTGGATTTTACCACTTATTTGAATTCAAAGCGCCAGCTGAAATTATTATTGCATTTGAAACTGAATTCCGTCGTGACGAGCGTGTTATGCGTTTCTTAACTGTGTCTTTAGACAAACATGCAATTTCTTGGGCAGAAAGAAGAAGAGTGAAATTAAAAGCTAAAACAAACTAATCATGTCTACATTAGAGCAATCTGCAAAAGGTAAGAAAGACGGAGATATCAGATATCTTACGCCTTTAAACATTGATACAAACAAAACAAAAAAATACTGTCGTTTCAAAAAATCAGGTATCAAATATATCGATTATAAAGACGCAGACTTTTTATTGAAATTTGTAAACGAGCAAGGTAAAATTTTACCAAGACGTTTAACAGGTACTTCATTAAAATACCAAAGAAAAGTTTCTGTAGCTGTTAAAAGAGCGCGTCACTTAGCTTTAATGCCATACGTGGCCGATTTATTAAAATAATAATTAACAAATAGTTGTTGCTTCGCCTTGGGCGGGCTAACTTCTACTAAAAAGGACAACAACATGGAACTTATCTTAAAACAAGACGTTCAAAATTTAGGATTTAAAGACGATGTAGTAACAGTTAAAAACGGTTACGGTCGTAATTTTTTAATTCCTCAAGGAGTAGCTATTTTAGCAACACCTTCTGCTAAAAAAGTATTAGCAGAGAATTTAAAACAAAAAGCGCACAAAGAAGCTAAAATTGTAGAAGATGCTAAGAAATTAGCGGAAGCTATCAAGGCTTTAGAAATTAAGATTACTGCTAAAGCAGGTGGTGATAAATTGTTTGGTTCGGTAACCAATGCTAACATTGTGGAAGCATTAGAAGCTAACGGTCATTCAATAGATAAAAAATTCATCACTAGCGGTGTAGTGAAACGTGTAGGTAAATATACTGCAACAGTTAGATTACACAGAGATGTTATTGTTGAATTACCTTACGAAATCGTAGGAGAAAAAGCATAATTTTTTCTAAAAAATATAAAAATGCCCCGATTTTTTCGGGGCATTTTTTTTATATTTACCTCATGAAGTATACACGATTAACCAAAGAACAGTTAGAGGAACTACACCCCGAATTCATTACTTTTTTGGCCACACAATCTATTGATAAAATAGAATGGGATGACATCAAAAAGAACCGTCCTCATGTTGCCGAACAAGAAATCGATTTGTTTTCTGATGTTATTTGGGATAAAGCGTTAACAAATGTGACCTACATTGATCACTTTTCAAAAAATTATATATTCCTTTTCAAATGTGTAGAAGAAGTTATCTTTTCATGGGTGGTGAAAACGAATAATCCCAAAATTGACTTTGTTTCTGAAGATGGCATTCATTGGTTGGGCGATAATTTATTTTCAGAGGACGTTGAAATTACGAAAGGAAGAAAAGATATTTCGAATAACAGAAATCCAGCTTTGTTTGAAATCATTAAGCAAGGTGGAATCATTAGTAAAGGAGAATTATTCAATAAATTGGACAATTTAATCAATCCATAAGCATGAGTGTTTTAGAAACCATCAATAATTTAAGAACAGAATTAAACCAGCATAATTATAACTATTATGTTTTGGATCAACCTACTATTTCTGATTTTGAATTTGATCAAAAACTAAAACAATTGCAGGAATTAGAACATCATAACCCAGAATTTTTTGATGAAAATTCGCCCACACAACGAGTAGGAGGAACAATTACCAAAAATTTCGAGACGGTTGTTCACGAACATCGGATGTATTCCTTAGATAATTCCTATTCTAAGGAAGATCTAAAAGACTGGGAAATTCGAATTCAGAAAGTCTTGGGCGATGTGCCTTTAACCTACACCTGTGAATTAAAATACGATGGAGCGTCAATTAGTATTACCTATGAAAACGGACGTTTGCTTCGTGCTGTGACACGTGGTGATGGTTTTCAAGGAGATGACGTAACCCATAACATCAAAACCATAAAAGCGGTTCCAATTCATCTAAAGGGCGATTTTCCTGATAAATTTGATATTCGTGGCGAAATAATTTTGCCGTTGGCCGGTTTTGAAAAAATGAATCAGGAATTGATTGAAATTGGTGAAACACCTTATTCAAATCCAAGAAATACTGCTTCAGGAAGTTTGAAATTGCAAGACAGTGCCGAGGTAGCAAAGCGACCATTAGATTGTTTATTGTATTTTGTAATAGGCGCTAAATTACCATTCAAAACCCAATTTGAAGGCTTGCAAAAAGCAAGAGATTGGGGCTTTAAAGTACCGGTTCAGTCTACTTTGGCCAAAAATTTAGACGAAGTGTTTGACTTTATAGCCTATTGGGATCAACACCGCCATGATTTACCCTATGAAACAGATGGCGTAGTGATAAAAGTTAATAATTTACAACATCAAGAAGAATTAGGGTATACAGCCAAATCACCTCGATGGGCTATGGCTTATAAGTTCAAAGCTGAGCAAGTTACAACGCAATTGAATTCCATTTCGTATCAAGTTGGTCGTACAGGTGCCATTACTCCAGTAGCTAATTTAGAGCCAGTTCAGTTAGCTGGCACAATTGTTAAGCGTGCTTCTTTGCACAATGCCGATCAAATCGAAAAACTAGATATCAGAATTGGTGATCATGTATATGTGGAAAAAGGAGGTGAAATTATTCCTAAAATTATTGCAGTTGCGAAAAGAGGTGCTGAGTATGAGCCTACAAAATACATTACCCATTGTCCTGAGTGTCAAACCGAGTTGGTACGTAGCGAAGGTGAAGCCAATCATTTTTGCCCAAATTTTTATGGTTGTCCTCCTCAAATTATTGGAAGAATTCAGCATTTTATTTCCCGGAAAGCCATGGATATTGATGGGTTAGGAGGAGAAACGGTTGCCTTATTGTTCAATGCTGGATTGGTTACTAATTATGCTGATCTATACGCGCTACAAAAAGAGCAAATTTTACCCTTAGAACGTATGGCTGAAAAATCAGCTGAAAATTTAATTCAGGGTATTGAAAAATCTAAAACCATTCCATTTGAACGCGTTTTGTATGCTTTAGGTATTCGATATGTGGGGGAAACCGTGGCAAAAAAATTAGCCAAACATTATAAGTCCATTGATGCTATTGCTCAGGCGAGTATGATGGATTTAATAGTGGTGGATGAAATAGGGGATAAAATTGCCCAAAGTGTTGTGCAATTTTTTGATAATCAAGAAAACCGACTCATTATTGACCGATTGAAACAATTCGGGGTTCAATTGGAATCTTCGACTGAGGAGGTATTGCTTTCCGAAAAATTAAAAGGTAAAACCTTTGTGGTTTCCGGTGTTTTTGAGTTGTATTCAAGAGATGAACTCAAAAAAGCAATTGAAGATAATGGCGGAAAAGTGGGGAGCTCAATTTCTGCCAAAACAGATTTTGTAATTGCAGGTGAAAATATGGGCCCCGCAAAATTAGAAAAAGCCAACCTACTGAAAATTGCTATAATTTCAGAAGTTGACTTTAAAATGATGGTGGAATAATTATGAAACTATAATCGCTTTTCCATTGCCCTTAATAGTTGTGTCGTCTGAAAAATAGAAATCAACACGCCCCAAGTTAATGCCATAGCAGCCTACTTGATTGATCATGACATCTTTACCTTCACTGTTTTTTTCAATGACTGGTTTTTCCAAAAAGGTGTGCGTGTGTCCGCCAATGATTAAATCGATATCTTTTGTTTTTTTTGCTAAAACAATATCAGAAATTTTATTGGGTTCGTTTTTGTATGAAAAACCGAGATGAGATAGACAAATCACCAAATCACATTTTTTGTTGTGTTTTAGAATGCGCGCCATGTCTTGTGCAACTTCAATCGGATTGTGATATACTGTTTCTTTATATGCTTTTTTATCAACAAGTCCTTCAAGTTCAATTCCCAATCCAAAAACACCTATCTTAATACCGCCTTTATGAAAAATTTTATACGGTTTTACGTGGCTATCCAACACGGTATTTTTGAAATCATAATTGGCTGAAACAAACTCAAACTTAGCATTGGGTAATTGTGCATATAAGCCGTCAATACCGTTATCAAAATCGTGGTTTCCAATCGTAGCCAAATCATATTGCATCATGCTCATTAATTTAAATTCCAATTCCCCTCCATAATAATTAAAATAAGGTGTTCCTTGAAAAATATCGCCTGCGTCAAGCAATAAAACATGTTCTTCTTCTTTTCTGATGTTTTCAATGATAGCAGCTCTTCGAGAGGCGCCACCCATGTTTGGATTACGAGGATGGTCTACAGGAAAAGGATCGATATGACTGTGTACATCATTGGTATGTAGTATGGTAATTTTTTTCGTTTCAAGTGTTGTAAAACTACTGAAACCCATATTTGCTAATCCCAATAAGGCAGTACTAGCAGCTGTTTTTTGGATAAAATCTCTTCTTTTCATTATTCTAAAATAATTTTTTCATCGTTTAATACCGGTAAGGTGTCAACTTTTTTGAAATAGTCGATTAATACATTTCTGATCTTGTAATCCAAATCGTATTTTTCAGTACTCTCTTTAAAAAAAGTCATGTTATCTCCTCCGTTTGATAAATAATCGGATGTGGCTACATAATATGTTTTGTCATCTTCAAGTTCTTTTCCGTTCACTAAAATGCGTTTGACAGTCAAATCATTTTTGTCTACAAAAAATTGAATTCCATAAAGTGGGTGTGGCTTTTTCTCGGTCATTAGGTAAGTTCCCATACTTCTTATTTGAGTGCCTTTTAACGCAACTACAAATAAGGCGTTTTCAAAAGGCATTACTTCGAAGGCAGTTCTTGAGCTCACATTTCCTTGTGGGATAATGGAACGAATACCGCCACTATTTAAGAGACAAATATTAATTGATTTGTGTTCTCTTTTTTCAAAAACTGGATTTCCAAGTTCCACAACGATGGTAGCCAAAAGGTTTCCAATGGTAGTTTGCCATTTGCCTTTACTTTTGTCCATAGTTTCCGGACAATAAGCCAAAACACTATCTAATTCTTTAGTGATTTTGTCTCGAAAGGGAGCTACATACGCTTCAATTTCTTTGTTTTCTCCTTTTTCTGTAGTTATTCCAATTTTTTTACCTTCTACTTTATAATTGTAAAGCTCTTGAGTCTTACAAGAAAAAAGACTACTAAATGTTAATAATATAACAAAATAGCTAAAAAGTATCGTATTCTTTTTTACATTTACCATCATAATAAACGACTTAATTTATAAGTTTGATTGAGAGGTAAAAATACTATGTTTTATAAGATTATCAAGGATTTTTTTCTAAAAAAAATTGTAACTAAAAGGTTATTAAAACAGCAAAGCCCTTTGGTGCATAAAAAGATAGCAACCATTGGTATAGTAGTAGATGAAACTTATTTTTCAAATACTCCTGCATTATTGGAACAGTTCTGTTTGCAAGGGTTTCAAAGAGAGCAAATTGCGGTTTTGGTTTATAAAGACAGAATCAAATCTAAGGAAGAAATAGCTTCGCCATTTGTTGCTCTAAAAAATATTTCATGGGCAGGTGAAATCAATAAGACAGAGGTGAATGATTTTATTGCCACTCCATTTGATCTATTAGTCAATTATTATGATGTTAATAAATATCCCTTGTTGTTACTGTCAACTCAGTCAAAAGCAACGTTTAAAGTGGGTTTTGAAAGTGTAGATAAAAGAGTCAATCATTTTATAATTAAAGCTGTTGTAGATCAATACGAAGCTTTTACAGTTGAGTTAGTAAAATATTTAAAAATTTTAAACAAAATATAAAAATGCAATCATTTATTGGAACGGGTGTTGCACTAGTAACACCCTTTAAAAAAGATTTTTCGGTAGACGTTGATGCCCTTACAAAAATTGTAAATCATGTTATAGATGGAGGAGTTGAATATCTAGTTGTACTGGGAACTACTGCAGAAACAGCAACCCTTTCAAACGAAGAAAAAGAGTTAGTAATAGCTACCATTGTTAATGCTAATGCCGGAAGATTACCCTTAGTCCTTGGTGTTGGAGGAAATAATACTCTAAAAGTTGTAGCGGAATTAAAAACCAGAGATTTTTCAAATTTTTCAGCCATATTATCGGTTTCTCCCTATTATAACAAACCAACTCAAGAGGGAATATATCAACATTTTAAAGCAGTTGCTGAAGCATCGCCAATTCCCGTAATTGTTTATAATGTTCCGGGAAGAACAGCTAGCAACATGTTGCCCTCAACTGTTATTCGATTGGCAAACGATTTTAAAAACATCATCGGAATAAAAGAAGCGGCTGGAGATATCGTTCAAGCTATGAAATTAATTCAAAATAAACCGGAAGGGTTTTTAGTGATTTCAGGAGACGATATGATAACATTGCCTATGGTTTTAGCAGGCGGTGCGGGTGTTATCTCTGTTATTGGTGAAGGATTTCCAAAAGAATTTTCAGAAATGGTTCGCCTTGGATTGCAACGAAAAGTTGATGAGGCATACCAATTACATTATTTATTAGCAGATAGTATTGATATGATTTTTGAACAAGGCAACCCTGGTGGAATCAAAGAGGTCTTTAAATCATTAGGTTTGTCTGAAAATATAGTGCGATTACCGCTTGTAAATGTGAACGAAGATTTGGCGTCTCGCCTGAATCAATTCACGAAATCAATTCGCTAAAAAAAGATTTTCATAGTACGTAAATAATATCTAAATTTGCAGTTGCTTTTTAGATATTCAATTACTGCTATTTATAAAGTTAAAACAATAACCCAATGAGTAAAATTTTTAGTTTCTTTCTATGTCTAATACTTCTTGCCTCATGCAGTCAGTATCAAAAAGCATTAAAGTCTGATGATGTGGCTGTGAAAACAGAAGCAGCAAATAAAATGTATGAAGCTGGAAAGTATTTAAAAGCAATTCGTTTGTATGAGCAAGTTGCTCCAGCTTATAAAGGAAAGCCACAAGCTGAACGGTTGTTTTTCATGTATTCCAAATCGTTGTACGCGACTAAACAATATTATTTAGCAGGATATCAGTTTGAGAATT
>DALYCS010000010.1:8824-13094 GCA_031973615.1 Flavobacterium sp.
GAAGCTTATTTTTTAGGTTCGGAGTGTTTTTATAAACTATCGCCTGTGTACAGTTTGGATCAAACGGATACAGAAAAAGCATTAGAAAAAGTACAAAAATTTATAGATACCTATCCTAATTCTGAGTATTTGCCCAAAGCAAATGCTTATGTGAAAGAGCTAAGAGAGAAGTTAGAGAAGAAGGCTTTTGAGATTGCTAAACAATACAATAGTATTTCAGATTTTAAGGGTGCTTTAAAAGCATTTGAAAATTTTATTGCTGATTTTCCGGGTACGCCTTTGAAAGAAGAAGCACTTTATTACCGCTTAGATTCTGCTTATAAATTGGCAATAAATAGTGTGGAAAATAAAAAACAAGACCGTTTAGCCTATGCTAAGACCACGTATGTTAATTTGATAAAATTCAAATCGGATACGCGTTATAAAGCAGATGCAGATCAAATGTTAGCTGCCATTGAACAAGAATTACAACAATTTTCTAAATAAAAAATCATGGATTTAAAGAAAACGAATGCTCCTGTAAATACGATTACGTATAATAAAAGTAAATTAGAAGAGCCTACTGGAAACATTTATGAAGCCATCACGATCATGTCGAAGAGAGCCAATCAAATTAATACCGAAATCAAAAAGGAATTAATCGAAAAATTGGAAGAATTTGCAACATATAATGATAGTTTAGAAGAAGTTTTTGAAAATAAAGAACAAATCGAAGTTTCAAAATTCTATGAAAAATTACCAAAACCACATGCTTTAGCAGTTCAAGAGTGGGAAGAAGGTAAAATCTACTACAGAGATTCTAAATAATCCAAATATGTCTGTTTTAAGCGGTAAAAAAATCTTACTAGGTATATCTGGTGGTATAGCTGCTTACAAAACAGCCCATTTGGTTCGGTTATTCATAAAAGCAGGTGCACAAGTACAAGTTGTAATGTCGCCTGCTTCTTTGCATTTTATTACCCCGTTAACACTTGCTACATTATCCAAACGTCCCGTATTTTCTACTTTTTATGATGAGGAAGATGAAAAAGGAACGTGGAATAACCATGTGGAATTGGCTTTGTGGGCAGATTATATGCTTGTAGCTCCAGCTACAGCCAATACGCTTTCTAAAATGGCAAATGGGACTTGCGACAACCTACTTATTGCCACATATTTATCGGCAAAATGTCCGGTCTATTTTGCCCCAGCAATGGATTTAGACATGTACAAGCATCCTTCTACGTTGGAAAGTTTCCATAAATTACAAGCGTTTGGTAATATACTAATTCCCGCTGAAAATGGCGAATTAGCGAGTGGTTTATCTGGTGAAGGAAGAATGGCAGAGCCCGAGAATATTGTTGCTTTTTTGGAGAAAGATCTATTGAGTCAATTGCCGTTGAAAGGAAAAAAAATCATGGTGACTGCTGGTCCAACTTATGAAGCCATTGATCCCGTTCGATTTATTGGGAATCATTCTTCTGGCAAAATGGGATTTGATATTGCCCTTCAGGCCGCTAAAATGGGTGCAGAAGTGGTATTGATTTCGGGACCTACACATTTGCGATTAGATATTACACAGGTGACTTTGATTCCGGTAGTATCAGCAAAAGAAATGTTTGAGGCGTGTCATCAGTATTATCAAGATATGGATGTAGCCATAGCAGCAGCAGCGGTAGCCGATTATCGACCAAAAAATGTAGCGTTGCAAAAAATAAAAAAGGACGATGCTGCGTTATCAATTACATTGGAAAAAACAGACGACATCTTAGCTTCATTAGGCCAACAGAAAACCAAACAGTTTTTAATTGGATTTGCTTTAGAAACCGAAAATGAAATCGAAAACGCAAAGTTGAAAATTCAGAAAAAAAACTTAGATTTGATTGTTTTAAATTCGTTAAACGATGAAGGTGCTGGTTTTGCTCAGCCTACTAATAAAGTAACCTTTATTGATCGTAATTTTAAGGTGGAACCTATGGAATTGAAATCGAAGGAAGCTGTAGCTTTTGATATTGTAACTAAAATAATCCAACATTATGAAGCGTAGTATAGTACTTATTGTTCTTGTGTGTTTTGCGCAATTTAGTTGGGCTCAAGAGTTGCAAGCCACTGTTTCGGTTAATTACCAACAAGTTAGCAATGGAAATCCACAACTCTTTGCTAATTTGGAAAAACAAGTAAAAGAATTTCTTAACACCACAAAATGGACAGACAAGCAATTCAATGATATAGAAAAAATTGAATGTAATTTTTTTATTAATATTACGGGATACAATTCAAATAATTTTGAAGCTACCCTACAAATTCAGTCTTCTAGGCCCATTTTTAATAGTACTTTTTCAGCGCCTATATTAAACATAAACGATAAAAACTTTTCGTTTCGATTTATTGAATTTGAAGCCATGGTTTACGATCAGAATAGCTTCAATTCCAATTTAGTATCTGTTTTAGCGTATTATGCTAACTTAATTATTGGAATGGATATGGATTCGTATGCCATAAAAGGCGGCACTAAATACCTTGGAATAGCGTCAAATATTGTTAATGTTGCAGAAACGAGTGGTTATAAAGGATGGAGTCAAACAGAAGGTACAAATAACAATCGAAATTTTTTAATATCCGATTTACTCTCGGCAACTTTTTTACCTTACAGAACTGCAATGTATCAATACCATAGGCTAGGCTTAGATACTATGGCTGATAATCTTTCAAAAAGTAAAGAGGCGATTGCCACCTCCATAGCTACCCTAGCAGAAATTCAAAAAGTGCGACCAAATTCTTTATTGGTCCGAACTTTTTTTGATGCAAAAGCTGATGAAATTGTTTCGATTTTTTCTGAAGGTCCCAGAATGGATCAATGGAAACTTTTGGAAACCTTACATCGAATTTCGCCCTTAAATTCACAAAAGTGGAATAAAATTAGATAAGTTAATGCTCTTGAAATTATAAAGTATGTTGCTGTCACTTTCCATAAAAAACTACGCCTTAATAGAGTCTCTAGAAACCGATTTTTCAAATCAGTTTTCAGTCATTACAGGTGAAACGGGTGCTGGTAAATCGATTCTACTCGGTGCCTTGGGTTTGGTTTTAGGATATAGAGCCGATTTAACTTCTTTAAAAGACAAAGAACAAAAATGCATTATAGAAGCAACTTTTTCGATTGCTAATTATCATTTAGAAGCCTTTTTTATTCAAAATGATTTGGATTATGAAGAGCGTACCATTATTCGTAGAGAAATTTTGCCTACGGGCAAATCCCGAGCTTTTATAAATGATAGTCCGGTAAATCTTCAAGAATTGCAGGAATTGGGGACCTATTTATTGGATATTCATTCCCAACACCAAACCCGGGAATTGACAGAATCGGCCTATCAATTAGAAATTATTGATGCTGTAGCTAATAATTCTGCTTCAGTTGCATTATACCAACAACAATTGATGGCATTGAAAGCCAAGCAAAAGCAGCTACAAGAAATTTTAGCCGAAAAGCAATTGCTTGAAAAAGAACATGAATACAATTCTTTTTTATTACAAGAATTACTAACCGCTAATTTGCAAAATGGCGATCAAGAAATGCTCGAACAAGAATTAGAGCAATTGAGTAATGTTGAATTTATAAAGGAACAATTTTCCCGTATTCATGCTATTGCCAACGATGATCAAATTGGAGCCATTGTTCAAATAAAAGAAATAAAATTTGCGCTACAAAAAGTCAGTCCTTTTTCATCAACCTATTTGCAACTTTCTGAACGTTTGCAAAGTGCTTTTCTTGAAATGGAAGATCTTATCAATGAATGTGAACAATGCAATGATAAAATCAATGCAGATCCAGAGCGATTAGATTATGTGAATACCAAGTTACAAACTTTGTATAGCTTGCAAAAAAAGCACCATGTCCAATCCATAGCTGAATTACTGTTGATACAAGAGCAATTGGACCATAAAGTTTTAAAAGTTGATGATTTGGAGTACCAAATTCGAAAAATTGAATCGGAATTGCAAAAATCTATTGCATCAATTGATAGTTTGGCGCAACATATTTCAAACAACAGAAAAGAAGCCATTCCAAAATTGGTGGCAAAAATCAAAACAATTCTTTCGCAATTGGGAATGGCAGAAGCTAATTTCCAATTCGATTTAGTGGTTACAGAACACTATTTTGCCGCAGGTAAAGATGAATTGAGTGTTTTGTTTTCTGCCAATAAGGGCACTGATTTTGGTCTCTTGAAAAAAGTAGCTTCAGGAGGTGAAATTTCACGTATTATGCTGGCTGTTAAATCTATATTAGCGC
>DALYCS010000010.1:13104-17361 GCA_031973615.1 Flavobacterium sp.
GATGAAATTGATACCGGAGTATCTGGTGAAATTGCGATTAAGATGGGTGAAATTATGCAAGAAATGAGTAATACCATGCAAGTTTTTGCGATTACCCATTTGCCACAAATAGCAGCCAAAGGAGATAAACATTATAAAGTTTTAAAACGCAGTCAAGGAACAACTACAATATCAGAATTGGTGTTGCTGTCTCCAGAAGAACGAATTGAGCAAATTGCTGAGATGTTGTCGGGTAAGGAGATAACCGCGTCGGCATTGGAACATGCGAAAGCTTTGTTGAATTAAATTTTTCAGTTACTTTTGTAAACTAATAAATTAACATAAAAATCATATAATATACTAAAGAAATGATAATAGAGCCAAGAATGCGCGGATTTATTTGTTTGACAGCCCATCCAAAAGGTTGCGAACAAAATGTAAAAAATCAAATCGAATATGTTAAATCAAAAGGTGCTATTCAAGGTGCTAAAAAAGTATTGGTTATTGGTGCTTCTACCGGTTTCGGATTGGCCTCAAGAATTACAAGTGCATTCGGTTCAGATGCGGCAACATTAGGCGTGTTTTTTGAAAAAGAGCCTTCAGAGGGAAAAACTGCATCGCCAGGATGGTATAATTCGGCTGCATTTGAAGTGGAAGCTACAAAAGCAGGATTGTATGCGAAAAGTATTAATGGAGATGCCTTTTCAAATGAAGTAAAAAATAAAGCTATAGATTTGATTAAAGCTGATTTAGGTCAGGTTGATTTAGTAATTTACAGTTTGGCTTCGCCAGTGCGTCAACACCCAACAACTGGGGTGTTACACCGATCTACTTTGAAGCCAATTGGTGGGACTTTTACCAATAAAACAGTTGATTTTCATACGGGTAATGTAACACAGGTTTCAATTGAACCGGCTAGCCAAGAAGATATTGACAATACGGTTGTTGTTATGGGTGGTGAAGATTGGTCAATGTGGATGAATGCTTTAAAAGGTGCGGGTGTTTTAGCGCCAGGCGCAACTACAATTGCGTATTCTTATATTGGTCCAGAAGTAACAGAAGCTGTTTATAGAAAAGGAACCATTGGAAGAGCAAAAGATCACTTAGAAGCTACTGCTTTTGAGATCACAAAACAGTTGTCTGATTTGAATGGGAAAGCATATGTTTCTGTTAACAAAGCATTGGTAACACAAGCTAGTTCTGCCATTCCAGTAATTCCATTGTATATTTCTCTTTTATATAAAATCATGAAAGCTGAAGGAATTCACGAAGGATGTATTGAGCAAATCCAACGTTTATACCAACAAAGATTGTATTCAGGAAATACTGTCCCAACAGATGAACAAGGAAGAATTAGAATTGACGATTGGGAAATGCGTCCGGATGTTCAAGAACGAATTGCAAAATTATGGTTGGAATCAACTACAGAATCGCTTGTAGAATTAGGTGATTTACAGGGTTATAAACAGGATTTCTTGAATTTATTCGGTTTTGGGTTTGAAGGTGTAGATTATCTTGCAGATGCGAATGAAATGGTTCAGGTGCCAAGTATAAAATAAGCTTTAGCAATATAAATAATAAAAATCCTGATTAATCAGGATTTTTTTTACTTATTATGTTGATTTTTTTTGGATATTATTTTGTGAAAGACACGCATAGAAAACGCTATTTTTTGTAGGTTTGTAAAAAACAAAACATGTATTTTTCTTTTATAATTCCCGTTTATAATCGACCTGATGAAATTGATGAATTGTTAGACAGTTTGTCAAAATTTAATTCAGACTCACCCTTTGAAGTGGTTGTAGTAGAAGATGGTTCTTCTATAACGTGTGAAGCTATTATTGAAAAATACCAATCAAAGTTGACCGTTTCCTATTATTTCAAACCCAATTCGGGTCCGGGAGATTCTAGGAATTACGGCATGAGAATGGCAAAAGGGGATTATTTTCTCATTTTAGATTCCGATTGTATTCTTCCGCCTGATTATTTGACGCAAGTTGAACATAGTTTAAATGTAGCATATGTGGATTGCTTTGGAGGTCCTGATGCAGCCTTAGATTCATTTTCTGATATTCAAAAAGCTATTAATTTTACGATGACGTCTTTTTTGACCACGGGGGGTATTCGGGGTGGAAGCGAAAAAGTTACCCAATTTCAACCACGAAGTTTTAATATGGGATTGTCTAAAATTGCTTTTGAAGCATCGAATGGCTTCGGTAATATTCATCCAGGAGAAGATCCAGATTTGTCGATACGATTATGGAATTTGGGATTCAAAACAAAACTCATTAAAAACGCTTTTGTGTATCACAAAAGACGAATTAGTTGGGATAAGTTTCAAGTTCAAGTCAATAAATTTGGAAAAGCGCGCCCGATATTAAATGCTTGGTATCCAGAGCACGCAAAAATTACGTTTTGGTTTCCTGCTTTGTTTTGTATAGGATTTGGAGTTTCTTTCCTTTTGATGCTTTTGAATTGGCCTTATTTTATGGTCCTATATTTAGCTTATTTTTTGCTTTTATTCTTGGCGTCTTGGATTCAAAATAAGAACAGTACCATAGCTTGCTATTCGGTTTATGCGGCAATTATTCAGTTTTATGGGTATGGAAAAGGGTTTTTATTATCCCATTATAAAATAGTTATGCTGAAGCAAGTGCCAGATGTTGCCTTTCCAGAATTATTTTTTAAAAAATAGAAATGACTAAAATTATCGGATTGACGGGGGGTATAGGAAGCGGAAAATCTACTGTTGCGCACTATATAGCTTCAAAAGGAATTCCTGTATATGTTGCCGATGAGGCAGCAAAAGAGCTTATGGAGCAGGCTGAAGTCATTGCGCAAATCCAAACTATTTTTTCGCAAAACGTTATTGCGCCCGATGGAAAGTTAGATCGAAAAGCAATCGCTCAACGGGTGTTTTCAAACCCCGATGAATTGAATAAACTAAATGCTATTGTGCATCCATTGGTAAAGACACATTTTATCGGTTGGTTACAACAGCATAAATCGGCACCATTTGTAATCAAGGAGGTGGCTATTTTGTTTGAAACCGGTGGTAATGAAGCTTGTGATAAAGTAATTTTAGTCACAGCTCCTGAAGCTATTAGAATACAACGAGCTATGTCTCGAGATCATGTGACCGAAGAAGCCATACAGAATCGCATGCAAAACCAGCTTTCAGATGCGGATAAAAGTAAAAAAAGTGATTTTATTATCTCTAATATCGACTTAAAAAATACGTTTTCTCAAACCGACGAAATTCTTAAAATTTTATCAAAACTTTAAAAAAAAGTTTTTATGTTAATCTTTGGTTAATAAATTTTAGCAATAAATGTTAAAATGTTAGATTTGTGTCGATGAAAAAGTCAAGATTTCGATTGTTGGTCTTTTTAATGAGTTTGTCATTAATCGGCATTATTTTAGTTCAATTGTATTGGATTACAACTTCCTTGAATAAAAATGAAGAGGAGTTTAAATATCACGTTCAGCAAGTATTAGGGAATGTTTCTAACAGTTTAAAGGAAAAAGAATTGGTTTCTTTCTTTACCAAATACAACGAGATCAAAGATAGTATTGGAAAAGATCCAGAAACGAGTCAGTTGAAAGAAGTGTATTTTTATGAGCGTGATACTAAAACTAATGAAACCATAATTTATACCAATACCTTAGTGGCTGAAAGTTATGGAATAACCGGATCTTACTTTGATAACAATGCAGACTCTATTAGTATTGGTTCTTTAATTTCGAAGCGAAAAACTGAAATTTATAATGGTAATTCCATTGCTGATGCAAAATTTAATATAGATAACAAGCCTAGTACAACTATTTCTAAATCAGGAAGTTTATCAAGTTTAGATAAAGCTAATTATGAAGTAGTTTTTAAAGATATTGTAGCCCAAAAACCTTTACAACAACGTATTTCAAATGAAGAATTAAATACCTTGTTACAAGCTGAATTGAAAAAATACGGTGTTAAAACCCCTTTTGAATTCGGAATTTACAGTAACGGTTTGGCTACCAAAATTCGTTCGGATAATTTCAAATATGAAAAAAATACCACCTACGGAATTCCGATTTTTCAGGATAACGAAGGGATATCAAAATACCAATTGTTAGTCCGATTTCCGCAAAAAAGTAAGTTTGTATTTTCATCCTTGATTGGAATTACGAGTTTATCCCTGTTGTTTACATTGGTAATTGTTTTGACGTATTCGAGTGCCTTAAATCAATTGATTAAGCAAAAACAAATCTCAGAAATCAAGACCGATTTTATCAATA
>DALYCS010000010.1:17371-25122 GCA_031973615.1 Flavobacterium sp.
CACGAGTTTAAAACACCTATAGCTACAATTAATTTAGCTTTAGATGCCATTAAAAACCCAAAAATCATTGATGATAAAGAAAAGGTGCAGCGTTATTTGCAAATGATTAAAGAAGAAAACAAACGGATGCATGCTCAAGTAGAAAATGTACTTCGTATATCCAAATTGGAAAAGAATGAATTAGATATTTCCAAAGAGCCTAGAGATGTCGTTGAAATTATTGAAGATGCCATAGAACACGTTGGTTTGATTGTGGAAGATCGAGCGGGTGTTATTCATCATCATTTTAATGCCGCTAGAACCACTATTTTGCTTAATGAGGTACATTTTACCAATTTACTCGTTAATGTATTGGATAATGCCATTAAATATTCACCAGAGGCTCCCGTTATTGATGTGTTTACCGAAAATATTAAAGATTTTATATTGATAAAAATACAAGACCAGGGTGCAGGAATGAGCAAAGTTGCTCAAAAAAGGGTATTTGAAAAGTTTTACCGTGAGCACACAGGTGACTTGCACAATGTAAAAGGTCACGGTTTAGGATTAGCATATGTGAAACAAATAGTTGAAGACCATAACGGTCAAATTTATGTGGAAAGTGAAAAAGGAAAAGGAAGTACCTTTATTATAAAAATGCCATTAATAAATTAAAGAAATATTCAATTACTATGGAAGGAAAAAAAATATTATTAGTAGAAGACGATCCAAACTTTGGTGCTGTTTTAAAAGATTATTTGATTATCAATGATTTCGAAGTTACGTTGGCTAAAAATGGAATGGAAGGATTTGAAAAATTTAAAAAAGATACGTATGACTTATGCATTCTAGACGTAATGATGCCTTACAAAGATGGGTATACATTGGCAAGAGAAATACGAGAAAAAAATCTAGAAGTGCCCATCATATTTTTAACCGCTAAAACGCTAAAAGAAGATGTACTGAAAGGATATAAGGTAGGCGCAGATGATTATTTGAACAAACCTTTTGATTCGGAAGTATTGTTGATGAAAATCAAAGCCATCATTCAACGAAAAGCAACAGAGGTTCGCCCAGATACAACAAAATTTGAGTTTGAAATTGGTAAATTTCATTTGAATTCAAAATTACGTTTCTTAACGTTTCCAGGTCAAGAACCCATCAAATTATCCCCTAAAGAGTGCGAATTGTTGAAAATGTTAGCGCTTCACGAAAATGATTTAATGCCTAGAGAATTGGCGTTGACTAAAATTTGGAGAGACGACAATTACTTCACATCCCGAAGTATGGACGTGTATATCGCTAAACTAAGAAAATTTTTAAAATTAGATGCGAATGTTGAAATTTTAAACATTCATGGTGAAGGATTTCGATTGGTCATCAAAAAATAATAAAAAGGCGCTGATTTCAGCGCCTTTTTATTTGAGTTTATTTTCCACAAAAGCAATTAGTTCTTTTGTATCGGTAGCATAATCAAACCAATGTGCATGTCCAGTGCGTTTGAACCACGTTAGTTGTCTTTTCGCAAAGCGACGGGTATTCGTTTTGATTTCCTCAATAGCATTTTCGAGTAATTTAGAATCTTCACAATTGGCATTAAAATAATCAAACAGTTCTCTGTAACCCACCGTTTGTAAAGCATTCAGTTGTTTGTTTGGATATAAGGTTTTAGCCTCTGCTAGCAGTCCTTCCTCTAGCATGAGATCTACCCGCTGATTGATACGGTTGTATAGAATCGTTCTTTCGGCTTCTAAACCAACGATTATGGGGGTAAAATTTCTATTGTTTTTTCGTTTGCCAATAAAACTAGAATAAGGTTTCCCGGTTCCTATACAAACTTCTATAAAACGTTTCATCCGTTGAGGGTTTTGGAGTGTTTGAGGGTTTTGGGTAGTAATTTTAGCGAAATATATTGGGTCTAATAGTTGCAATTGCTCTTGTAAATAGTCAATTCCAAAACAATCAAATTTTTCAGTAATTGTTTTTCTAACCGACTCGTCTATATCTGGGAAATTATCAAATCCTTTCAATACAGCATCCACATACAATCCTGAACCACCAACCATGATTTGAATGTTATTTTTTTGAAACAATTCGTCTAATTTAGCCAAAGCCTCCTGTTCAAAATCTCCCACCGAATACGACTCAAAAATCGATTTGTTTTGAATAAAATGGTGTGGCGCAGAAGCTAACTCAATATCATTGGGTACCGCTGTCCCAATTTTCATTTCCTTAAAAAACTGTCGGCTATCGCATGAAATAATATCGCAGCCAAAATGTTTTGCCAAAGCAATACTTAAGGTAGTTTTTCCTATAGCAGTGGGGCCAATTATGGTAATGAGGTAATTCAAGATTAAAAATGTATGATTTTAAAGACTTTATTTTTGCGCAAATAACTTTGAATAATTGTTTTGACATCGCGATTGTGTTGCATCGGAATGATGATGTTTTTCAAAATATCGATATTCGTTATCTGGTAATTCAATTCATAAAAACAGTAACCTTTGTATACGCCATTCTCAATCAATACGGCACTGCGTTCGTCAAACGAACGACCACGATCCAAAAGCACCATATTGTTGTTTTCAAACGCATTTTCAGTAATAAATTCTTGAACGCGATCGTTATAGGTTTCGGGAGCTTCAATTCCTAAACAGGCGCCGTTGCATTCTTTTATTTTGTATTGAAAGCAACCGTTTTTTGTATCATATAAACCGTTTACTTTCTGACATAAATTGTATTTTTCGGTGATTTTAAATAAAGCATTTTTACCTTCCTGTAAACTTGAAAAGGAGGTGATTTCTTTTTTTCGACCATCTGCTTTTTCAACCTGTAATGCCCAATAACTTCCGGCGTTTTTATTTAAGTAAAGTGCATATTGAAAAATACTTTTGCGTTGCGCACGGTTATAAATCGGTTTGTTGATTTTTATTTCTTCGCTTTCTTTTAGCAATGCAATCAATTCACTACCTGTTTCTTCATAGGTAACCGCATATACATCGCGTTGTATTTTTTTACATTTACTGGTGGTACCAGTAAAATGTTGGTTGACTCGTTTTTTGATGTTCTTACTTTTGCCAATATAAATCAATGCTCCTTTTTCATTGTGGATATAATAAATACCGGTTTTAGTGGGTAAACTTTCTACAATATCCAATAATTTCGGTGACATTCCCGATTTAATTTCGGTTTTCACGGCGCTAATTAAAATTTCCTTCTCAATGTCTTTTGCCATTAACATTTTGAATAATTTTACTGTTGCCAAGGCATCTCCACTAGCTCGGTGTCGATCAGACATTGGAATGCCTAAAGCACGTACTAATTTACCCAAACTATAGGATACTTGATCCGGGATCAATTTTTTGGACAACTCAACTGTACATAACGTGGGTTTTTTGAAATCATAGCCCAAGCGTCTGAATTCGGTTTGTAAGATTCGGTAATCAAAGGATGCATTATGAGCGACTACGATGCAGTCCTCAGTGATTTCTATTATGCGTTTTGCAACTTCATAAAATTTAGGAGCACTGCGCAACATGGCATTATTTATACCGGTTAATTTTACTACAAAAGGCTGAATGGGTTTTTCGGGATTCACTAAGCTAATGAATTGATCCACAACTTCGTGGCCATCAAATTTATAAATAGCAATTTCGGTAATACCTTCTTCATTGTATTGCCCACCAGTGGTTTCTATGTCGAGTATTGCGTACATATTAAATGTCAATATCAATTTCAAAAACCAATGTCAAAAAAAAATATTAAAATTGAAATTTGCCATTGTAATTGATATTGAATTATTTTTTGTTGATTATCATTTTTGATGCGATTGCTATTAATTCTTCAACTTCCATTAAAAGTAAAAGCCTTATATTTTCATCACCTTCTTTTATATAGTTTAATATTTTCAATGAATTTCGAGATTCTTTTAATTCTTTTACTGTTAATCCTACTTTAAAAATAAAATCTTTATTACTTATTGTGCCTTGGGCTTCACCAAAATTTAATGATGAACTTCCTGACGATCTGATTAATTGATTTTTATAATATTCATTTTCAAAAGATTTATTCAGATTTCTTGTAAAAAAAATACATTCACCTGCAAATCGAACCAGTCTATCTTCAAAATTGAATATTTTCTCGCTGAATATAGAGTTATTTTCCATTTTATTTTGACTATTGCTATTGCAATTGAATTTTGATATTGTTAATTTCTTATGCCAAAGATACTACTTCCAACTCGAACCATTGTGCTGCCACAAGAAATTGCAAGTTGATAATCGCCCGACATACCCATGGAAAGAGTGTTCAGTTGACAGTGTTCAGTATTCAGTTTTTTGTAGTTATCAAAAATCGCTTTCAAATGGTTGAATTCTTTTTCAATTTGCGTTGTGTTTTCAGTGAAGGTTGCCATGCCCATTAATCCTACTATTCGGATGTTTTCTAAACTTTTAAAATCATCAGAAGTTAAAATATGATTCAGTTCTTCTTCATCTAAACCAAATTTGGTTTCTTCTTCTGCGATATGAATTTGTAATAAACAATCAATGACTCTATTGTATTTTTTGGCTTGTTTGTTTATTTCTTGCAACAATTTTAAGCTATCTACCCCGTGAATCAATCTCACGTATTCCGCCATGTATTTGACTTTGTTGGTTTGAACGTGACCAATCATATGCCATTGAATATCTTTTGGCATTTGTTCCCATTTTTCAGTCATTTCTTGGATTTTGTTTTCTCCAAAAATACGCTGTCCGGCCTGGTAAGCTTCCATTAAATCACTTACGGGTTTGGTTTTTGAAACCGCTACCAAGGTAACGTGAGCTGGAAGTTGGGATTTTATTTTGTTTATATTTTGAGCTATTGACATTATTTTATAAATTTAATATTACAAACAAAAATTCCGTTTGGATATATTTTGTCATAATATTTTAAATGAATTATTTTATTACTGTATTTGCTAATTAATTCAGAAAGTTCATTTTTGTAAAATATAAATGAATTCCTTGCAGGATTTTCAACTGAAAATGTTTGTACAATTTTATCATCTACTATGAATTCCATTCTTTTTAATGTTTTATTTCCAAAAAAATCATAAAACATATCAAATTTTAGTAATTTAAAATTATCATCGCCCTTAATTAGTATTGACTGATTATCATTTCAACTTCATTACTTTTAAAAATCAATTTATTGTCTTTATAAAGTTGCCAATTATTTATTGTGTCTGTTTCGGTTTCGGTTTTACCAAAACTAGAGCATGAAATTAATATTAATAAATTTAAAATAAATTTTTTCATATATAGATATTATGTGATTTCTCCTTCGTCGAAATGACAAAATTGTGTTTATTTTCTTTACTCCCAACTTCCATCTTCAAACTCCCAACTTCCATCTTCAAACTCTCAACTTTCATCTTCAAACTCCCAACTCAATTATAGCTCATAAACCACCAAACCATTTCTAAACTTTGGTTCGATATAAGTTGATTTGGGCGGCATGATTAAATTATTGTCGGCTAAAGCTTTAATTTCATTGATATCGGAAGGGTAGAGCATGAAACCAATTTCAAATTCACCTTCGTCTACTAATTCTTTAATCACAGCAATTGATTGTTTTCCGGGTATATAGTCAATGCGTTCGTCGTTGCGTAAATCTTCAATTCCTAATAATGGATGAAGCACCTTATCATACAATATTTGTGCATCAAGACTATTTAATAGCGAAGATTCGTGTTGCTGATCGTGTTTGTAAAATAGCGCATAAAAACAACCGTCTAAATACATGCCAAATTCAAATTTATGTTGTGGTTTCCACAATTCTTGATCTTTGGTTTTGATGATGAAGTGTTCGGCTATTTTTTTGATGAAATCGTCTTTCGTTAAACCATTTAAATCTCTTACCAAACGGTTGTATTCATATATTTTTACATTACTTTCAGCGATCAAGAAACTCATGAAATAATGTAACTTCTCGTTTCCAGGATGTTTTTCTTGTTCGTATAACAATTCGGCAGAAGCCGAGCGGTGGTGTCCATCGGCAATATATAAATTCGGAATTTTTTCGAAATGATCGACCAGCCAATCCATTTCAGTTTGGGTATCCATTTTCCACAAGGTGTGTTTTTCTTTATTGGGTGTAGCAAACGAATAAATGGGCTGGTGTTTCTTATGTAATGAAATGAATGTATTGATTTCGATACTATCAGGATAGGTAATTAATACGGGTTCTGTATTAAAATGGGTTTGATGCAAATAGTCTTTAAATAACTCGACACGATATTGCAAGGTGTCTTCGTGTTTTTTGATGCAACCAGTTTGATAATCAGCTATAGAAGCTCCTGCAATAATTCCTGTAAACATTTGGCCTTTAGATTCGATTTCATAAATATAAAACGCCGCTTGATCTTCAGTAATTAATATTCCCTCGTCTTTAAAATCCTCATATTTATGGGCAACCCCTTTAAACCGTTTTTCAAGCGTTATTTTTTGGGTTTGAGCATAGGCCGGATGTAGCACGTGTAAAAATGAATACGGATTAAAACTCAACCAAGCTGCTAATTCTGCCGAACTGTAATCGTCATAGGTCCTACAAGTAACTAACGCTACTTTATCGGATGCCGGTCGAACTGCTTGAAAAGGTATTATTTTGGCCATTTTTGAGTGATTTGTAATTAGTGATTCGTAACGAGCTATTCACTAATTACGAATCACTTTTCACTTTATTTAGAAAATTGTTTTGAAACCTTCTCTGCTTTTTTGCTTTCTGAATAGTCGTAGAATCCTTCACCAGATTTTACGCCTAATTTTCCTGCCATAACCATGTTAACTAATAGGGGACAAGGTGCATATTTTGGGTTTTTGAAACCGTCATACATTACGTTTAAGATCGATAAACAGACATCTAATCCAATAAAATCAGCCAATTGTAACGGACCCATAGGATGTGCCATACCCAATTTCATTACGGTATCAATTTCCTGTACGCCCGCCACGCCATTGTATAAGGTTTCAATAGATTCGTTAATCATTGGCATTAAGATTCTATTGGCAACAAAACCAGGATAGTCATTTACTTCGGTAGGCGTTTTTCCTAATTTTACCGACAATTCCATGATGATCTTTGTTACTTCATCTGAAGTAGAGTAGCCACGAATGATTTCAACTAATTTCATGATGGGCACTGGATTCATAAAGTGCATGCCAATTACGCGTTCAGGATGCACCACTTGCGCGGCGATTTGCGTAATCGAAATGGAAGAGGTGTTAGAGGCTAAAATCACATTGTGGTCACATACTTCACTCAACTGCTTGAAGATGTTCAGTTTTAGGCTTACGTTTTCTGTAGCTGCTTCAACTACTAAATCACAACCCACCACACCGTCTTTGATGTCAGTATAGGTAATAATATTGCCAATGGTTTTGTGTTTGTCATCTTCAGTAATACTCCCTTTAGCGACCATTCTATCTAGGTTGGCAGCAATAGTAGCCATTCCTTTTTCAAGTGCTTTTTCAGAAATATCAATTAATTTTACAGTAAACCCACTTTGTGCAAAAGTGTGGGCAATTCCGTTGCCCATGGTTCCAGACCCTATTACGGCTATTGTGTTCATATTGTTATGTTTCAAGATTAATATTGTTTATGTACCCATGGAATCTATAATCATATAGGCTACTCTCAAGGCTTCGGTTCCATCTTCAAGAGAAACTATAGGAGTTGTATTGGTGTTGATTGCAGTAGCAAACGATTCTAGTTCATCTAAAATGGCATTG
>DALYCS010000010.1:25132-26629 GCA_031973615.1 Flavobacterium sp.
ATGTGCTACATCTAAGGCATTATATCCATCGTGAATATTTACTAAAGGCACAGTATTGTTGGTTATTGCAAGAGCGAATTGGGTTAATTCTTCTTTTATCGCATTTACTTCGTTTACTTTTGGTTTATCAAAATAAATTTGTTTTTTTACGCCCTCTGCATTTTGTAGGATCATGTCAAAGTCACCCGGAACTTCTGGGGCATCTTGCATACGAACCACTTCACATACTTTGTCTAAATAGTCTACAGAGATGTAGGCATCTTTTTGAAAAAAACGACTTTTTCGCATATTTTTCATTGAAATTCGACTCGCTGTAATGTTGGCCACACAACCATTTTCAAATTCGATTCGGGCATTGGTGATGTCGGGAGAATCCGATATTACAGCAACACTACTTGCATTTACCGACTTTACTTTTGATCTCACCACACTTAAAATAGCGTCGATATCGTGAATCATTAAGTCCAATACTACAGGTACATCGGTGCCTCGAGGATTAAATTCGGCCAAACGATGGGTTTCAATAAACATGGGTTTGTTTATTTTATCTTTTACAGCGGTAAAAGCTGGATTGAAACGCTCCACGTGACCAATTTGTCCTTTTACGTTGTATTTGTTGGCTAATGCCATAATTTGCTCGGCTTCGGCAACAGTAGTTGCAATCGGTTTTTCAATGAAGATGTGTTTTCCCGCTTCGATGGCTAATTTAGCGCACTCAAAATGTTGTAAAGTGGGCGTAACAATATCGACTACATCCACTGCTGCAATAAGGGCTTCGATAGTATTGAATTTTGTGTAACCAAATTCGGCAGCTACTTTATTTGCATTTTCTTCAAAAGCATCATAAAACCCTACCAATTCGTATTTTTCAGATTGATTTAATAATCGTAAGTGTATTTTTCCCAGGTGACCAGCACCTAAAACGCCTATTTTAAGCATAAAATAAAATTTTATCAAAAGTACTAATTATTACCTAAATTCCAATGTTGAAATCCCAAATTCCAATCGATTATGCTAGTTGTTTTATTTGAAATTTGAAATTTGCATTTTGATTTTTTTCGGGTTAATTTTACGAAATAAATTAGAACCCAAATTGAAGGATACCAATAAACATCAAGGACTTAGAAATCAACTCGTAAAAGTGTTGGAAGATAAAGGAATTACCGATAAAATGGTTTTGTCCGCTATTGGTAAAATCCCGCGCCATTTGTTTTTAGACTCTAGTTTTGAAAACTTTGCTTATCAAGACATGGCGTTCCCAATCGGTTCCGATCAAACGATTTCTCAGCCTTACACGGTTGCTTACCAAACCCAACTTCTAGAAATTAAGAAAGGTGATAAAATATTAGAAATTGGGACGGGTAGTGGGTATCAAACCGCTGTTTTGTGCTTATTGGGTGCTGTTGTTTATACAATTGAACGTCAGAACAAATTGTTTAAAAATACCCTACGCGAATTGCCAAAATTGGGTTACCATCCCAAAAAAATGGTTTTTGG
>DALYCS010000010.1:26639-27500 GCA_031973615.1 Flavobacterium sp.
ATTGTTACGGCGGGCGCACCGATTATTCCACAGCCTTTGATGGCTCAATTGAAAATAGGAGGTAGATTGATCATTCCATTAGGTGAAAAAGAACAAATTATGACGCTATTGATTCGTAAAAACGAAACTCAATTTGAAAAACATGAATTTGGTGATTTTAAATTTGTCCCTTTGTTAGCACATAAAAATTAATTCAGCTCCAGGCTAAAATGCTTTTTTGATACGGTCTAAATCTCTTTTGGTATCTTGTTCTTTTAGTGTTTCCCGTTTGTCATAATTCTTTTTACCTCTGCACAACGCAATTTCAAGTTTAGCTAAACCTTTTTCGTTGGTAAATAAACGAAGCGGAACAATAGTCAGACCCTTGTTGTCAGAATCTTTATGTAGTTTTTTTAACTCTTTTTTATTCAAAAGCAGTTTGCGTTCGCTTTTCGTTTTATGGTTGTAGTGCGTACCATACAAATACTCTTCAATAGTTGAATTGATTACAAAAAGTTCACCTTCATGAAATTCACAAAAACTTTCTGTAATGGATGCTTTACCCAAACGAATCGATTTAATTTCGGTACCGGACAATACAATGCCAGCCGTGTATTTATCGAGAATTTCGTAATCGAATTTAGCCCGCTTGTTGAGTATGTTGATCGTTTTTAACATATGACTGCAAAGTTACTTTAAAAATATATAATTTTTACAGTAAACTATTTTTTAATAAAATTGCGTTTCAACAAGCCATAAATGACCGTATCCGTAAATTCATTGTTGTAATAAAAATTTTCTTTAAAATGTGCTTCTTTTACAAACCCCGATTTTTGTAAAACACGTTCCGAAGCGCTATGTCTCGCATCTATCACTGCTTCG
>DALYCS010000011.1:0-5607 GCA_031973615.1 Flavobacterium sp.
TATCATAACCTCCCATTCCTACTCTGCCATTTGAGCTAAAATAAAGTGTCTTACCATCAGGCGAAATGTTAGGAAAATCTTCGTCATTGGCTGTATTTATTTCCGTTCCTAAATTTTGCGCTTTGCCCCAAGTGCCGTTTGGTAATTTATCTCTAATAAAAGGTGATTATTCATCGATTTTCACAACTGATGAAATAATAATCAATGTTCCAGCAAATTAATTTTACAAAATTACTCCTGATTGTCTTTTCGGGAGTAATTGTTTACTCTTGTAAACCAACTTACAAGATTATCAATAACGTTAATAAATCTATAGAATATAATTCTAAAGAAGATTATTGCAACAAAATCAAAGACAAATACAATATAGAAACATCTCATTTGGTATTTATTGATAGTGTTCAAAAAAACAACTTTATGAACTACATCATAAACAAAAAAGCGGCATATATTTATGGCATTATACTAAATGGTAAAGATAAAATTGACAATAATTTTATTCAAGAAAATAACTCGTGCTATTCAAGAGTTACTAATTTAATAAAAAACAATCCTGAACTAATTGGAGAAAAATTAAGTCCTACAAATATTTTAAATTTTGATTTTACAAATTCAAAGATGGAAGCTGTTAAATTGGAAGGGAATAAAATGCTGTTGTTTGTTTTTTCTACAAAATTGGGCACAAGTATCATCAAAGACATAAAAAAAATAATCGACGAATTTAAAACCAATGACAGTTTTAAATTTTATAATTATTATCTAATTTCAGTAGACTAATTTTTATTACTCTTCCCACCCACAACCACTACAATTTCACCTTTCGCAGGTTTTGCTTCAAAGTGTTTCAAAACATCTTCTGCGGATCCTCTTATGGTTTCTTCGTGTAATTTAGACAATTCTCTAGACACAGATACCGATCTTTCGGGGCCAAAATACAGCACAAATTCGGCTAAGGTTTTGTTTAGTTTATGGGGCGATACATAGAAAATCATGGTGCGATATTCTTCTTGCAAAGCTAAAAATCGGGTTTGTCTTCCTTTTTTATCCGGTAAAAACCCTTCGAAAACAAATTTATCATTGGGTAAACCACTATTCACTAACGCAGGTACAAATGCTGTTGCTCCTGGCAAACATTCTACTGCAATGCCGTTCTCAACACATGCTCGGGTCAATAAAAACCCGGGGTCAGAAATAGCTGGAGTTCCCGCATCACTGATTAAGGCAATGGTTTCTCCTGCTTGCAATCGCTTGACCAAATTTTCAACGGTTTTGTGCTCGTTGTGCATGTGGTGGCTGTGCATGTGGGTTGCAATTTCGAAGTGCTTTAACAATTTTCCACTGGTACGCGTGTCTTCGGCTAAAATTAAATCGACTTCTTTCAGCACTTTAATAGCCCGAAAGGTCATGTCTTCTAAATTGCCTATTGGCGTAGGAACGATGAATAATTTACTCATTTACGGATATAGGGTTTAATTGTATGCTGAATGAGACAATTACTAATTAAACTTTTTCTCTATAATTTCTAAAAAACGTGTTTCATATTCTTCATTACCTTCCCAATTATCATAATCGGGTTTTACAAAGTCTTGGATAAAATCTTTGGCCTCATCAAAGGTATCAAAGCTATTCAATTGGGAAAGGACACGGTTGAAATCATCGGAGTGACCACCAAATAATTTTTTCTCAAAAGCAATTCGGTCATTGAGTCCGATATTAATACCTTTGTTTAATGAATCATTCAAAGATATTGTTTTTTCCTCTTTTACTATTTTTTCTTCTGCAATTGTAAACGTTTCCTCCACAAAATCAGCTACTGGTGCCGCCTCAGATTCCATTGCTTGTTTCGTGTTTTCTACCTCTAAATCCTCAAAGGTAAAATCACTGTCGATTGCAACTGTTTCGGGAGCAACATCTACTTTTACAAAATCCAATTCTTGATAATCGTGTACCAACATGTCTTCAAAAGAAATTTGTTGGGCTACAGCCGGTTTTTGTTTTTCAGGCTTTATGAATTTTTTTTCGGGCTTGGTTTCTGGAATAATTTCTTTTGTGGACTCGGCAACTTCTTCTGCTTCTTTTACTTCAACTGGAGCTTCGACTTGGGATTCCAATACATCATCTTCATCAAGTTCGTCAATCGTTAATTCAGCAATTACTATTTTTTCTTCGCTTACAGATATCACTTTTTCATCTTCAACTACTGAATTTATAGTGTGAGTAGACACTTCTTCTTTCGATTCGAGAGGAGCAGAAAAAACCTCTAAAGGCTTTCCTTCCAACATTTCTTCAAGAACAGGAGCTGGAATTTCATTTTTTAGCATTTCGAAATTTTCTTCATAAAATCGTAAAATCGTCAATTGATCGTACAAATTCTTTGCTTCTTGTTGCAATTGAAGGGTTTCGGAGTGATTTTTTAATTTTAAAATTCGGTGTGCAATACTGATTAATTCAGCGGATACTCTTTTCTTCATAACTTTATCAAATGGAATTGAATATATCGATACTTTTTTAATATTTTTGTTTTGCTTACAAATGTAGCAGAAAATAATTTTTTAACGTACGAAAGATACAAAATGTTTCTCGAAAATACTGTAAATCAACAAGAACAATTTGGTTGGATTGAAGTAATTTGTGGTTCAATGTTTTCTGGTAAAACAGAAGAGTTGATTCGCAGGTTAAAACGCGCTCAATTTGCCAAACAAAAAGTGGAAATTTTCAAACCGTCTGTGGATACACGCTATGACAACGAAATGGTCGTTTCTCACAACAAAAATGAAATCCGTTCTACTCCTGTTCCTGTAGCTGAAAATATTCGAATTTTAGCACAAGGTTGTGATGTAATTGGTATCGATGAAGCCCAGTTTTTTGATGAAGAAATTGTAGCGGTTTGTAATGATTTAGCCAATTCGGGAATTCGAGTAATTGTGGCCGGATTAGACATGGATTTTAAAGGGAATCCATTCGGACCCATGCCTGCTTTGATGGCAACTGCCGAATATGTCACGAAAGTACATGCCGTTTGTACGCGCACTGGAAATTTGGCAAATTATAGTTTTCGAAAATCAAAGGATGAAAAATTAGTAATGTTGGGCGAAACCGAAGAATATGAACCGCTAAGCAGAGCTGCTTATTTTAATGCAGTTCGCGAACACAAAGAAGAAAAAGAATAATTTGAACCTCAACCTTTCTCATATTACCACTTTTTGCAATGGCGTTTTACACGGCGATGCCGCTGCGTTTTCTCCGCAACACATTTCTATTGATAGCCGATCATTGCACAACGGAAAAGACACTTTGTTTTTTGCAATTAAGGGTCAAAATCATGATGCCCATCGCTACCTTGAGGATTTAATAGCAAGAGGGGTTTGCCATTTTGTGGTGGAGCATATTCCAGATGTTGTAAAAGGAAAAGCCACCTTTATTGTGGTTGAAAATTCTGTGCTTGCTTTACAACAATTGGCAAGAGGATATCGCAAAAATTTCGATTTTCCATTCGTTGGGATTACAGGTAGTAATGGAAAAACGGTGGTTAAAGAATGGTTGAATTTTTTATTAAGTCCGAAACATTTGATTGTTCGGAATCCCAAAAGTTATAATTCACAAGTGGGCGTTCCGCTCTCTATTTTAGCCATGGAAGGTCAATACGATTTTGGTGTTTTTGAAGCAGGCATTTCATTGCCTGAAGAAATGGAAAATTTAGAATCCATTATTCAACCAACCTATGGTATTTTAACCAACATTGGTGTAGCACACGATGAAGGATTTCCCAATCGCGAAACCAAAATTGCCGAAAAAATCAAACTTTTTACGCATTGCTCCGCTGTTTTTTTGAAAAAGAACAAAGCCATTGAAGCCTTATTGCCCGTTGGTTGTCACAAACAAACCTGGAGTTTTGAAGACGAGAGTGCGGCAGTTTTTGTAACCCAAAAAAAGAAAGAAAACACCACCGAATTAACTTTCTACTACCAAGATATCACCTGCCATACACAAGTGCCATTTGTTGATGAACATTCTATTGAAAACGCCATTAGTTGTGTAAATTTTATGCTTTACATAGGTGAAGATGTCGCGTATATTCAAAATCGTTTGGCCGAATTATATCCAGTAGAATTGCGTTTGCAAACCAAAAAAGGGATTCAAAATTGCATGGTGATAGACGACAGTTATTCGTTAGATTATCCCTCGTTAAAAATTGCCTTGGATTTTTTAGAACAACAAAAACTACACGATAAAAAAACAATTATTCTTTCCGATATTTTTTCAAATGGCATTGATGCTGATGTATTGTATAATCAAGTTAAACAACTCCTCTCCCGTCATAACATTCAACGAATAATTACAATTGGCGAGACCATTGGTCAGCATTTAAAAGATGTGCCAAATGTGATCTCATTTGCCAATACTCAGGACTTTTTACAGCAATTCAACATACAATCGTTTCAAAATGAAACCGTATTAGTCAAAGGCGCCCGCGGGTTTCATTTTCATGAAATTGTGGTGGTTTTGGAAGAAAAAAATCATGAAACTGTGCTCGAAATCAACCTCGACGCTATCAGTCATAACTTAAATTTTTACAAATCCAAATTGCAACCACAAACCAATATTATGGTCATGGTGAAAGCGTTTGGGTATGGAAATGGCGGTTATGAGATTGCTAAATTATTGGAACATCACAAAGTAGATTATTTGGGTGTGGCGTTTGCTGACGAAGGTATTGAATTGCGAAAGGCAGGCATTACGACTCCAATCATGGTTTTAAATCCTGAGAACAGCAGTTTTAACGCCATGATTGCCTATAATTTAGAACCCGAAATTTATTCGATTCGTGGCCTACACGCTTTTTTAAAAACAGCACAGGAACAGAATATTTCGCAGTATCCCATTCACATCAAGTTAGACACCGGCATGCACCGTTTGGGTTTTGAATCGGACGCTATGAGTGCGTTGTGTGCATTGCTAAAAAACAACAATTTTGTTAAAGTAAAAAGTGTCTTTACGCATTTAGCTGCGAGTGATGACCGAAATTTTATGGCATTTACTCAAATGCAATTCCAACGATTTGATACCTTATTTTCTGAAATCGAAAAAGTTATCACACACCAACCCATACGTCACATTTTGAATACATCGGGCATTTTCAATTACCCCGAAAAGCAATTGGAAATGGTGCGCTTGGGTATCGGATTGTATGGCATGGCAAATTCTGAGACCGAACGAAATGGATTGGAAAATGTAAGCACCCTTAAAACCATTATTTCACAATTGCGAACACTAGAACCGGGAGAAAGTATTGGTTACAGCCGCCGATATATGGTAGAAAAAACCACTCGAGTAGCTACTTTACCTATAGGCTATGCCGATGGCATTAGTAGAGCATGGGGAAATCAAAAAGGATATGTAACGATACAAAATCAAAAAGCAACTATATTGGGAGCAATTTGCATGGATATGATGATGGTGGATGTTACCAATATATCTTGTAAAGAAGGTGATGAAGTAATTATTTTTGGTGCCGCACCAACAGTTGCAGAAATGGCAACAACCATGCACACCATTTCGTATGAGATATTAACCGGAATTTCGCAACGGGTCAAACGCGTCTTTTAT
>DALYCS010000011.1:5617-14501 GCA_031973615.1 Flavobacterium sp.
ATAAAAATTAATAGCTATTGTTAAATCTTTGTAAGGATATTCTAGTTAAACAAAATTTCTTTAGTATTTTTACCGCTTAAATACAATTTTATGGCATCATCATTTGAAAATTACAACAAACGAAGATTAATTTCTTCTTATTTCTCAGTAGTATTAAGTATTTTTTTAGTGTTATTCCTTCTAGGTACCTTGGGATTATTTGTAATTAATTCAAAGAAAATTTCGGATGATTTTAAAGAAAACATTCCTATGACGGTCTTCTTCAACAACGAAGCTACTGATAGTGTCATAAGTTCTTTTGATTTGGAATTAAAAAACGCCAATTTTATTAAAGATTATGCTTTCGTACATAAAGACAGTGCTGCCAAAAACAATGTAGATATTGTAGGGAAAGATTTCATGGAATTTTTAGGATTCAATCCTTTACAAAATTCGTTTGACATTCATTTAAAAGGCGATTATGTAAACGCTGGAAGCATCCAAAAAATTGAACGTTCGTTTCGTAAAAACGAAATGGTTACGGAAATCATTTACGACAAAGAATTGGTCGATTTAGTAAACAATAATGTCAAAGAAATTAGTTTTTGGATTTTAGTGGTTAGTAGTGTACTAACTGTTGTGGCCATGTTATTAATCAATAGTTCTTTGCGTCTTTCCGTTTATTCACATCGATTTACGATCAAAACCATGCAAATGGTGGGCGCTACAAAATCATTCATCCGAAAACCATTCATTTGGACCAGTATTAAATTAGGATTAATTGGTGCCGCACTTGCCATCATTGGATTGATAGGCGTTGTGGTTTATGTAGACGGCTTATTCCCGAGTTTAGGCATAGCAAAAGATTACACCGCTATTGCAACTGTGATCTTTGGTGTGTTGGTGATTGGTACAATTATCACTTCTATTAGTACTTATTTTGCTACACAACGTTTCTTAAACTTAAAAACAGACGATCTTTATTAATATTTTGTGAAACCGTATAGTTTCGTAAAATCAAACAATACAAAAATGGAAAAAAAAAACAAACCCGAATTTATTTTTGACACCATCAATTACAAAATTTTATGGGTTGGATTAGCTGTTATTGCGCTTGGTTTTTTATTAATGAGTGGCGGAGGCAGTGAAGACCCAGCTGTTTTTAATGAAGAAATTTTTAGTTTTAGACGTATCCGGTTAGCGCCAGCTGTTGTATTACTCGGTTTCGGAATTACGATTTATTCGATCTTAAAAAATCCTAAGAATACGTAATTGATATCACAACTAGTACTATTCATTAGACGCTAATCACTAATCATACAAAATGAATACACTGCAAGCTATTGTTCTGGCTATTATTGAAGGAATCACTGAATTTTTGCCTGTTTCTTCAACGGGGCATATGATTGTTGCTTCTTCTTTTTTTGGGATTGCTCAGGACGACTTTACAAAACTTTTTACCATTGTAATCCAATTAGGAACCATTCTTTCTGTTATTGTATTATACTTTAAACGCTTTTTCCAAACCCTTGATTTTTATTTTAAATTAGTAGTGGCCTTTATTCCGGCCTTAATTTTTGGATTGTTATTGAGTGATTTCATTGATGGATTATTGGAAAATCCCATCACGGTAGCCGTATCACTAATTGTTGGCGGAATATTATTATTAAAAGTAGATGATTGGTTTGTTGCTTCCGAAGAGACAGACATATCCTATGGAACGGCATTTAAAATTGGCCTGTTTCAATGTCTCGCTATGATTCCAGGAGTTTCTCGAAGTGGCGCTAGTATTGTGGGTGGAATGACTCAAAAAATATCTCGAACAACCGCGGCCGAATTTTCATTTTTCTTAGCTATTCCTACCATGTTAGGCGCTACGTTAAAAAAATCCTACGATTATTATAAAGCAGGTTTTGCACTTACCGACGATCAAATCAATTTGTTGATCATTGGCAATATTGTTGGCTTCCTTGTAGCACTAATTGCAATCAAATCGTTTATTGGCTATTTGACAAAAAATGGCTTTAAAATTTTTGGTTATTATAGAATACTTGCGGGAGTAGCGATTTTATTGGTACACTTCTTCATTCAAAAATTAACCATTATCTAATGACGTCTGAAGAAATATTGTCGGGTAGCGTAATTTTAGTTGACAAACCGCTCACTTGGAGTTCGTTTCAAGCAGTAAACAAATTGAAGTTCCTCTTAAAACGAAAGTTTGATTTACCCAAAAAATTCAAAATTGGACATGCCGGTACTTTAGATCCACTTGCCAGTGGTTTACTCATCATTTGTACGGGCAAATTCACTAAAAAAATTACCGAAATTCAGGCACAAACCAAAGAATATACTGGGACCATTATTTTAGGAGCTACTACACCATCATATGATTTAGAAACCGAAATAAACGCACATTTCCCAACCGATCATCTTACAGCGGAGCTAATTACTAAGACAACAGAACAATTTATCGGCGAAATTGACCAAAAACCACCTGTCTTTTCGGCTATAAAAAAAGATGGTAAACGGCTGTATGAAATTGCTCGTGCTGGCGAAGAGGTCGAAATACAAGCAAGAAAAACAACCATTTATGCTTTTGAGATTACACGTATTGAATTGCCTGAAGTTGATTTTAGGATCACTTGCAGCAAAGGAACATACATCCGATCAATCGCTTATGATTTTGGCTTAGCTGTTCAATCGGGCGGACATTTGTCGGCACTGCGACGTACAAAAATTGGCGACTATTCAGTTCTCGATGCAGTGACGCCAGCAGAATTTGAAAAAGCAATGCAAGATGAAGTTTAGATTTTTACTGTTTGCTTTTTTGGTCATAAATTGGTCATTTGCACAAGTAGAAACTAGTATAAATGACTCTGCTAGTGCAAAACCAGAGACAAGGATTACTTTTACGCAATTTGAACTTTCGGTTCCTTTACAAGGTAACAAAAATAGAGGTGAAGTTTTTCCCGATGGTAGTGTCAATAACAGTTGGTTTGTACCCGAAGGCATCAACAGTTCGTTTGGATATGGTATTCACCTGAACGAATGGCTCGGATGGAGTGCACATACAGGAATTGGGATGAAATTATCCGAAAAATTAATTGTTGCTCCTGTTTTTTCCAATTTACGAATCATGCCAAAAATTGGCGAAGAAACACGATTGGGAATCGATGTGGGTCTGGGCCAATCATTTGCGCTTGGAAGAGGCGATTTATCGGGTACCTATAAAAGAATAAAATTAAATTTAGAAGCCTCAGAATTTCAACTTTTTATAGAAATTACATCCTATGGATTTCAACTCCACACGACCAACCAAGGAAGTATTAGTGTTGGATTTGGGGTATTAACTTTTTAAAATGAAAAATACACTCGTCCTCATACTTTTCGTTTCTTTTGGGAGCTTTTCACAAACTGTATCCCTTAAAACAGGTGATCTGCTTTTTCAATCCATGAATTGTGGGCCGCTTTGCGAAGCCATCAATCAAGTTACTGCGGGTTATCAAGGGCATGATTTTAGTCATATGGGTCTGGTGTATGTACAAAACGACTCCATCTTTGTTATTGAAGCATCGGGTAGTGCTGTAAAAAAAACACCCTTTGAAACATTTAAATCTTATACCAACGAAAAAATGTTTGTGGGCCGATTAAAACAAAAATACCAAGCCTATATACCCGAGGCCATAGCTTTTGCTTTGCAACAAATTGGCATTCCCTATGATGAAGCCTATTTGTATGATAATGGAAAATACTATTGTTCAGAATTGATTTATGATGCCTTTCTCCATGCCTATAAAAAACCCTTATTTGAACTGCTTCCGATGACATTTAAATCGCCGAAATCTAACGAATATTTCGAAGTTTGGTCTGATTATTACAAACAACTAAACATTGAAATTCCAGAGGGAAAACCAGGCTGTAATCCGGGCGGCATTTCAACATCAGATAAATTGAAGATTATTGGAACGATACATTAAATCCAAAAATCAATTTACAACCGGCTCATGATTTCCAAAATTTCGTACTGAATAGCTACACCTTTATCGTGCAAATACCATTTTTGCAATTCAATTTTTGCTGCTTCGTCCACGATACCGTGTGCTGCTTTATAATCCAAAATCAATTGTTTAGCCCCTTGAGGACGAGGGCCCCAATCGGCAACTACGTTTAATGTTTGAGCGTCTAAAATGATTATTTTTGGAATGGCCTTTCCACCATTGGTTAGAAATTGTTGCATGAGCAAATCATTATCATCCCGTAATACAATCTTAAGTTGCAATGCATTGGAAACAGCACTCATTTTATTAATAACCGGTAAAATTTGAGCGGCATCGCCACACCAGCTTTCTGCCAACACCAACCAAATATAATTGTTAGAGATGTTTTGTAATTTTAGCTGTACATCCTCATCAATTGTTATGGTTTTTTCCAATCGATTCATTCGGGTTTCATTCAGTGTAGCAAATTGTGCTAATGCTTCCGAGTGATCATGTCCTGTTGGTTTGCCTTGAGCAACAAGATCCGACGCTAATTTTCGGTAATCGGCATAGGAAAAACTATTTTGTAATGCATTTTGAATTATCTCTTTCATTTGCTTCAATTTTATACCCCAAAAATAAAGCAATTTTTGGAAAATCTTGGTAAGAAATGTTACACAAGAGCAGTTAGAATTAAAATAATATAGGCATATTATCGTCCCAGGAGATGAATTACAAATTTGTTCGTATAAATGTTGCTCACATTTTTTTTAGGAAAAAACGAATTAACTATATTTGCACAACAAAACAATTCATTCTAATGAAATACAAAAGAATTCTTCTGAAATTAAGTGGCGAAGCCTTGATGGGTGATCGACAATATGGTATCGATCCACAACGATTAGCAGAGTATGCAACTGAGATCAAACAGATACATGATAAAGGAGTAGAAATCGCTATCGTTATTGGTGGAGGTAATATTTTTAGAGGGGTCTCTGGCGCAAGCAATGGAATGGATAGAGTACAAGGAGATTACATGGGGATGCTAGCTACCGTAATTAATGGTATGGCGTTACAAGGTGCCTTGGAAGAAGCAGGAATGCAAACACGTTTACAAACGGCCTTGAAAATTGAAGCGATAGCCGAACCTTATATCAAAAGAAAAGCAACGCGTCATCTTGAGAAAGGACGTATTGTAATCTTCGGTGCGGGCACAGGAAATCCATATTTCACAACAGATACCGCAGCGGTTTTACGTGGTATTGAAGTAAGTGCAGATGTGATATTAAAAGGCACACGTGTAGACGGCGTATATACATCTGATCCTGAAAAAAATGCAGATGCTGTTAAATTTGATTTCATATCATTTGAAGATGTGTTGGCAAAAGGATTGAATGTAATGGATACAACCGCTTTTACATTGAGTCAAGAAAACAAATTACCTATAATTGTATTTGACATGAACAAGGCTGGTAATTTGTTAAAAGTATGTAACGGCGATACTATTGGAACAACAGTAACTATATAATTTTGTTTCATGTTGCCTCTTGTTAATGTTCTTAACTTGAAACGTGAAACCTTAATTTTCAAACAAAAAAATGACGGAAGAAATTAACTTTATTTTAGAAAGTGCTAAAGAAGCAATGTTGGGTTCTGTAGCCCACTTAGAAAAAGAATTTTTAAACATTAGAGCGGGTAAAGCTTCCCCTCAAATGCTGGGTGGTGTTTTTGTAGATTATTACGGTTCGCAAACCCCATTATCACAAGTAGCCAATATTAATGCTGCCGATGCAAGAACACTTACTGTTACACCTTGGGAAAAAAACATGTTGCATCCTATTGAAAAAGCCATCATGATTGCAAACTTAGGTTTAAATCCTATGAACAATGGTGATAATATCATCATCAATATACCCGCTTTGACTGAAGAAAGAAGACGCGACTTAGTAAAACAAGCTAAAGCAGAAGCAGAAGAAGCAAAAATTGGAATTAGAAACCACCGAAAAGACGCCAATTCTGACATCAAAAAAGAAGAAAAAGAAGGTACTGCTGAAGATATCTGTAAAAAAGCAGAAGATGATGTTCAAAAACTAACCGATTCTTTTATCAAGAAAATAGATGATATTTTAGTGGTTAAAGAAGCTGAAATTATGAAAGTATAAATTTAAATCCCGATTCGCACTCGGGATTTTTTATTTTAAATATCTTTGTGATCATTAGAAAAATGCCCATGAACTATTTTTGGTCTATATTGTGTTTTGTTTTTTCTTCAAGCTTGATTGCGCAAACCAATATCAAAGGGCAAGTCATTGATTTTGACAGTACAGTTCCTGTCGCTTTTGCTTCGATTACTTATAATAAAACTACAATAAGTGCCGATTGGGAAGGAAAATTTAATTTGAACATTGTAGACCCAAAAATTCCCGTAAAAATAAATTACCCAGGATATCTCGAGAAAATAGCTTATCCCATTGCTTCAAGCTCGATATTAACCATTAAATTAATCCCAAATATCAACCGGAAGAAGACCGAAATATATTCTGAGATTGAGGTAAACAGTATCATAAAAAAGGTCATTGAACACAAAAAAAATAACGACCCTACAAAAGTACTTTCTAGTTTTCAATACAAAAACTATGAGTATCTGCAAGTAACTGCAAACCCCGATAGTGTTTCGCCTAAAATTGATACCGTCTTCAAAAATCGATGGCTCAGAAAAGCCCGAATAAAATTGGACTCCACCAATTATAAATTTAAAAAAGTGGTGGAAAAACAACATCTGTATCAAACAGAAAAGGTTAATTTAATTCAGTTTGACCATAAAAAAACCAAAGAAACCATTTTGGCCACACGTATGGCCGGATTTGATCAGCCGCTTTATGAATACTTGGGGTTAAAATTAGTCTCCTATTCGGTGTATGAAAATCCATTTGAAATACTCGAAATTCCGGTTCAAAATCCCATTTCAAACTATGGAAGACGCTTGTATTCCTATAAACTAATTGATACTGTTTCCATTTCAGGACGCAAATCATTTCGGATCTATTTCCAACCCAAAAAATTCAACGGAAATAAACTACGTGGTTTGTTGTATATCGATACCGAAACATATGCCATTTCAAAAGCTTATTTTCGAATTTATGGAGTGGTAAACATTCAGGCTACTTATACGTTTCAATACCTAAAAGAACACCAACTTTGGTTTCCAGAAAAGCGCTCGTTTAAAGTACAAAAAGGAACAAATTATGATGATATCAATCTATTAGGAGGTACCATAAAATTCACCTCTTCACTAGACTTCAGCGAACGCAAAAACGCAACCGACCAAGCCTATCTTTACCTCGAATCTACTCCCTTTGATGTAGAAATTAATAAACCGATACTTCTTTCTAAGCCTAAAGTCAAAATTGAAGTCCCGGCAACGAGTTTGAAAAAATCGGGCGAATATTGGGCAAATTTTACAACAGACACGTTGGATTATCGGAAAATTAAAACATATTCCACATTAGACAGCTTGTCTGTTTCGGAAAAAATTGAACACAAAATTTTTCTAGGCCGAAAAATAATTAATGGTTATTTTCCGGTTTCAGTTATCGATATAGATCTTAGAAGTATCATAAAATACGATCATTATGAAGGTTTTCGATTTGGTCTAGGAGGTGTAACCAACAATAAACTTTCCTCACGCTACAAAATAGCTTTTTATGGTGCTTATGGATTAAAAGATACTGAAGCAAAGTATGGTATAACACCTTCCTATTTGGCGCATCAAACATCTGAAACATGGATTAGTGCTTCTTATTCTGATGACATTACCGAAATCGCCCAAACCAATTTTGCAACAGACACAAGACGCTTTAAAATTTATGACCCGAGACCTTTAAACATTACTACATTTTACAACAACAAACTGAGTACGGTATATATAGAAAGTAAAGCAATACCAAACACAAATAGTTATTTTTCGCTTTCCAACAGTCAAATTACACCACTATTTGATTACACTTTCGTTCACAATGGCATTTCCTATACCGATTATTCGATTACAGCATTGCAACTCGGATTCCAATGGAACCCGTTTAGTGATTACATGCAAACTCCGGTTGGAAAAATTGAAATTGAAAAACGCCATCCAAAATTTTCCATCCAATATACCCAAACTCTCCCAAAACTGTTTGGGAACGATTTTGAGTTTTCAAAAATAGATTTTAAAACCTATTATGAATTACCCTACTTATCAGGCCAAAAAAGTTCGGTGTTAGTGCAAACCGGTATTGCTTTTGGAGCGGTTCCAATTACACATTTATACAGTATACAACCCAATAATTTGAACCGAGATGCTGTATTACAACGCATTACATTTTCTGGAAAAAATAGCTTTGAAACCATGTATTTCAACGAATTTTTCTCTAATAAATATATTTCATTACAACTAAAGCATACCTTCAACAAAATACAGTTGGCGCCAAAAATTAACCCCGAATTCACACTAGTTACCCGCATGGCATTTGGAGCCAACAACCAATCTACTCAACACCTTGGAATCACTTATAATACCATGGAAAAAGGGTATTTTGAAAGCGGTTTAGAATGCAACAAACTGTTCAAAGGATTTGGCTTAGTGGCCTTTTATCGATACGGACCCTATCAATTGGCTCATTTTGAAGATAACATCGCTTTAAAAATTTCTTTCCTGTTGGATTTAGGTATATAATTTTCCTTAATTTCTGATGTTCTAAACCAATAAATTGAGCAAGAATACCTACCTTTGCCACTTAATTTTTGAGAGATGTTAAAGTGGTTCAACACCAATTTTTGGGATTTTATCGCCAGCAAAATTTTACGAAATAGAATAGGTTTATTAGGAGTCGTAGCACTTTTTACCCTTTTTATGGCTTCACAATGGAAGTATATAAAATTTACCAACA
>DALYCS010000011.1:14511-27168 GCA_031973615.1 Flavobacterium sp.
TGAAGCCAATTTGTTGCCTGCCACAGAAAAAGCAAACATTGAATACAATGCTTTTTTAGAAAAATTTGGAGAGGAAGGAAACCTCATCGTAATTGGTATTCAGGACCAACAAATTTTTACTCCAAAAATATATGCCGCTTGGGAAAAATTGATGCATGACATCAAAGAAAATCCAGAAGTCGATGGAATAATTTCGCTCAACGACTTAAAAAAATTACAAAAAAACGACAGCCTCTCTTCCTTTGAATTGACCGCATTAATTGATCCTTCAAAAACAAAAAATGCAGCCTATTTAACTCAAATAAAGCAAGAATTACTCACACAAATGCCTTTTTATGAAGGATTAATATTCAATCATTCGGGAATTATTCGATCGGCTATTTATTTAGATAAAAAAATAGTAAATACTCCCGAGCGCAAAAATTTAGTGCTGCATAAAATTATTCCAGCCATTGAAACTTTTGAAAACGAAACAAAAGTAAATTTGCATGTTTCGGGTATGCCTTATATTCGATCGCTCAATTCTGAATACATAATCAGTGAAATTAGCCTCTTTATTGGTGCGGCATTGGGAATAACTTCTTTGATTTTCTTTTTCTTTTTTAGATCCTTTCGAACGACTTTAATTTCAATGTGTATTGTCATCGTAGGTGTGATGTGGTCCTTTGGCTTTTTAGGATTATTACGTTATGAAATTACAGTTCTAACCGCTTTAGTGCCTACATTAATGATTGTTATTGGGATTCCAAACTGTATTTTCTTAACCAACAAATACCATCAAGAATGCCGAATACATGGCAACCAAGCCAAAGCATTAGTTCGTGTCATTACAAAAGTAGGGACGCCCACCTTGATTACCAATCTTACCACTTCCTTTGGCTTTGCAACGTTTATAGTGACCAATAATGAATTACTGAAAGAATTTGGTGTAGTTACTTCAATAAACATTATTGCCTTATTCTTTTTATGTCTTTTTGTAATACCGGTGTCCTACAGTTACATGTCTACACCTAAAGAACGTCATTTAGATCATTTGGAACGCAGCTATGCGGTTAGTTTTTTAAACTGGGTGCAAAAAACCATAAAAAACAGAAGAACTGTGGTATATGTTGTGGTCGTAGCACTACTAACTGCTGGTGTTTTTGGAATTTTTAAAATGCGAATTTCGGGGAGTTTAATTGAAGATATGCCCAAAAAAGCAGCCTTCTATGACGATATTGTATTTTTTGAACAGGAATTTGATGGCGTAATGCCCATTGAAATAATGATTGACACCAAAAAGAAAAAAGGTGTCATGAAATTAGCAACCTTAAAAAGAATGGATGAGTTGCAACAAACCATTGATTCCATTCCCGAATTATCAAAACCGATTTCTATCGTTAATTTGGTCAAGTATTCTAAACAAGCTTATTATAACAATAATCCTGATTATTACGAATTACCTTCTTCACAAGAACAAGCCTTTATTTTGTCGTTTGCCAAAAATTCGATAAAAAACAACAAAGACAATATGATGAAAAGTTATGTGGATGCAAGCGGTCAATATACACGAATCACTACTTTTATTAAAGATGAAGGCATCAATAATTTAGATGTAATTGAAGCAAAATTGCAGGGCAAAATCAACGAACTTTTCCCAAAAAACCGGTATACTGTTTCCATCACTGGAAAAGCAGTTGTATTTCAAAAAGGGACTAAATATTTATTAGACAACTTATTGCAGTCTTTATTGCTGTCTGTATTTATAACGGCTTTATTAATTGCCTTTATGTTTCGTTCGGTTAAAATGATTTTGGTGGCTTTACTACCCAATTTATTACCATTATTAATGACGGCTGGAATCATGGGCTATTTTAATATTCCTTTAAAACCATCAACTATTTTAGTCTTTGGAATTGCATTTGGACTTTCTGTAGACGACACCATCCGTTTTTTAGCAGAATACCGACAGGCCTTAACCCGTAACAACTGGAAAATTAAAAAATCTGTTTTTGCAACAATTAACGAATCGGGGTTAAGTATGTTCTACACATCGGTAGTCTTGTTTTCAGGATTTTCGGTATTTATGTTGTCTAGTTTTGGGGGGACCATTGCATTAGGCGGTTTGGTTTCGATCACTTTACTGTTTGGTATGTTATCAAATTTGGTCTTATTGCCTTCACTAGTATTGACTCTAAATAAAAAATTAGCCAATCAGCAAGAATTTGTGGAACCAACTATCAATATATTAAGTGATGAAGAAGTTGGTGCAATCGATAAAATTGAATTCGATAAATTTTCTGAAGAAGATTTTGAAGAAGAAAATGAAAACGAGAAATAGTATATTTTTTCTTTCGTGTTATCTTTGCCAAAGCAATGAAAAGAACCTACATTATAAACTTGAAAGCCTAATATAATATTGAAATTTTATGTAGGTTTGCACATAAATAAATTTGAAAATGAAACACTCAAAAATAATTGACCTTTTAAACAGTACAAAAACGCTACATGAAGTAACGACTAAAGGTTGGGTTAGAACATTTAGAAACAATCAATTTATTGCGTTGAACGATGGTTCGACACTACATAATATTCAATGCGTTGTGGATTTTGAAAACACCGCAGAAGGAACCTTAAAAAGAATTACAACAGGAGCTGCTATTTGTGTAACCGGTACCTTGGCTGAAAGTCGTGGTGCGGGGCAAAAAGTAGAAATTCAAGTAACAAAATTAGAAATTTTGGGGGATAGCGATGCTGAAAAATTTCCAATGCAACCCAAAAAACACTCATTAGAATTTCTTCGCGAAAATGCGCATTTGCGAGTGAGAACTAATACTTTTGGGGCTGTAATGCGTGTGCGTTCAACACTTGCTTTTGCGGTACACCAATACTTTCAAGAAAAAGGTTTTTTCTATGTAAACACCCCTATCATTACAGGATCAGATGCAGAAGGAGCTGGAGAAATGTTTCAAGTAACAGCATTGCCTATTGATGGATCTGCGCCCAGAACAGAAGACGGTGCCATCAACTACAAAGAAGACTTTTTTGGAAAACAAACAAATCTTACTGTTTCGGGGCAATTAGAAGGCGAAACTTTTGCAATGGCATTGGGTCAAATTTATACATTTGGACCTACCTTCCGAGCAGAAAATTCAAACACATCACGCCACTTAGCCGAATTTTGGATGATTGAGCCCGAAGTGGCGTTTAATGATTTGGCCGACAACATGGATTTAGCCGAAGACTTCATTAAATATGTAATCAAATATACCGTGGAAAAATGTGGTGATGATTTGAAATTTTTAGAAGGTCGATTACTAGAAGAAGAAAAAGCAAAACCACAAGCCGATCGCAGCGAAATGGCGTTGTTAGAAAAATTAAACTTCGTATTAGAAAACAACTTCAAACGCGTTTCGTATACCGAAGCCATTGATATTTTAAAAGATTCTACACCCAATAAAAAGAAAAAATTCCAATACATTATTAACGAATGGGGAGCCGATTTACAAAGTGAACACGAACGTTTCTTAGTTGAAAAACATTTCAAATGTCCGGTAATTTTATTTGATTATCCTGCAAAAATAAAAGCGTTTTACATGCGTTTAAATGAAGACGGAAAAACGGTGCGAGCAATGGATATCTTATTCCCAGGAATTGGAGAAATTGTAGGCGGTTCACAAAGAGAAGAACGCTATGACGTATTGGTAGAAAAAATGAAAGCCCTAGGTATTGATGAGGAGGAATTATGGTGGTATTTAGACACCCGAAGATTTGGATCAGCCGTGCACTCAGGTTTTGGATTAGGATTTGAACGTTTGGTACTTTTTGTAACGGGAATGACCAACATTAGAGACGTAATTCCGTTTCCAAGAACGCCACAGAACGCAGAATTTTAAATCTTTGTTCAAGTTACAAGTTGATTTTGTTATGAACACCTGAAGCCTGAAACTTTTAACCAAAAAATAATGTTAAAACACAGTTTACAGTTCAAATTATCGCAAAAATTATCGCCGCAACAAATTCAGTTGATGAAGTTGATTCAGTTGCCTACTCAGGCTTTTGAACAACGTCTTCAAGAGGAATTAGTGGAGAATCCCGCTTTAGAAGAAAGCAGTAAAGAAGAAGAATACGATCAAGATGACTTTGAAGTAAACACAAACGAAGACGATTACGATGACTATGAAAACGATCGAATCGACACCCAAGACATCAACATCGATGACTATTTAAGCAACGACGAAACCCCAGATTACAAATATCAAATCAACAATTACAGCGATGATGATGAAGACCGGTCAACTCCTTTTGCTGCGCCTGTTAGTTTTCACCAAGATTTAATCAATCAATTAAATACTTTTATTTTACGGGAAGACGAACGGGATATTGCTGAATTTTTAGTAGGCAGTATTGACGATATGGGTTACATCCGAAGAACCACACAAGATATAGTAGACGACTTAGCCTTTACACAAGGTATTTACACCGATGAAGCGACTGTAGAACGTATTTTACATTTGGTGCAAGAATTAGAACCTGTGGGCGTAGGCGCACGTGATTTACAAGAATGCCTGTTGCTGCAATTGAAACACAAAACACCTTCTGAAGCGCTTGTATTGGCTATAAAAATCATCGAACAACAGTTTGAAGCATTCAGTAAAAAGCATTACGATAAATTATTGCAAAAATTTGATGTTTCCCAACAACAACTCAAAAAAGCAGTAGATGAAATTGAAAAACTAAATCCGAAACCAGGAGGTAGTTTTGATGGCAACCAAAAAATGATCGAACACATTGTTCCTGATTTTACGATACGAATTGTCGATGGCGAGTTGGAATTGTTATTGAACGGCAGAAATGCTCCAGAACTGCACGTATCCAAAGAGTATCAGGAGATGTTGCAAAGTTATAAAGTAACCGCGGATCGTTCAACTGCACAAAAAGAAGCGGTGCAATTTATCAAACAGAAATTGGATTCCGCCAAATGGTTTATTGATGCTATCAAACAGCGAAACGAAACGCTCTATGTAACGATGAATGCAATCATGTACTACCAGCATGACTATTTTTTAGAGGGAGAAGAATCGAAACTGCGACCAATGATTCTAAAAGATATTGCCGATCTTGTAGGATTAGATATTTCTACTGTTTCTCGTGTAGCCAACAGTAAATACGTAGACACGCCTTATGGTACTAAATTAATCAAAGAATTTTTCAGTGAATCTATGACCAATGATCAAGGGGAAGAAGTTTCAACCATAGAGATAAAAAATATCCTACAACAAGTTATATCAGAAGAAGATAAAAAGAAACCATTACCCGATGAACAATTGGCCGAAATATTAAAAGAAAAAGGCTATCCAATTGCGCGCCGAACCATTGCAAAATATAGAGAACAATTAGACATTCCTGTGGCACGTTTGCGAAAAAAAATCTAAGATGGACGCTAAAAAAATATTACCCGTTTTTTCCTATATTTTTCATCCGATCTTTATTTCCTTATACGGAACGCTGTTTTTCTTTTCCATTGCGAAAAATTTCTACTACGCCCCTCAAATATATGTAACACTCCTTCAAGTGATTATCGTAACACTTTTATTGCCCTTGTCAATGTATTTTTTGTTTCGTTCGTTGGGCAAGTTGCAATCGTTTACAGAAGCCAGTTTGAAGGAACGACAAATGCCTATTGCCATTCAAGCCTTGTTACTACTGTTATTACTCAAGTATAGCATTTCAAAAGAAGTATTTACCGAATTGTATTATTTTTTTCTTGGAGGTTTGATCAGTGCTGTGTTAGTGCTTGCTTCCGTTTTGCTAAAATTTAAAGCAAGCTTACACATGATGGGAATTAGTGCTTTAACGGCTTTTATTTATGGCTTGAGTGCCTATTATGAACTGCATTTAACGTATAGTATTGGATTGTGTATTCTTTGTATGGGATGTGTAGCCTCTTCCAGATTGTACAAAAAAGCACACACTCCTATTGAATTAGTTGCCGGGTTAGTCTTGGGACTGCTTCCCCAAGTAGTGCTCATGGTGTATTGGCTATAAAATGTAGAATTTCAACCCAATGTGTAAGGCCGAAGAATTGTTTTCAACTGCAGTTTTGTTTTTTTCAAAAATTGGCTGTAACCCATAATAGATATAAGGATTCCAGGTATTGAAACCAAAAGAAAGATATACACCATATTGCCAATTATTCAGTCTATTTTTGAGATTTTCTGACTTTTCCCCTTGGGTATCCGAATCATAATTTAATTTTCCACTCAACAAATAACTTGCCTTAATTCCGGTATGTATTCGCCAAAATTTATGACTTTCTGGAGTAGCATTACGCCAACGAACTTCAATGGGTAATTCCAAATAATGCAATTGCATACGGCTTCGCACTACCTCTGGTGTTGTAATTGTGGGCACCGAAATGGCTTGTATATTGATGTTTTGTTTGATATCCGAATAGGCATAACCGAATCCAGGCGCAATTGACCAATGCCTGTTTTGAGTGAAAGGAAAATCTCTGAAAAATCCTGCAGAAAACCCTGTAGAAAAAGAGTATTGGCTGGTATTATCAGGTTTGTTTTGTAGTAAATTATAGGAAACAGCAACATACATCTGATCTTCTCTAAATAAAGAATCGACTGCATTCCCTTCGGTTTGTGCAAAACCAAAGATTGATACTAATAGAAATAGATAACAAATTCTATTCATGTGCGCTATGCATTGAAAATCAGCAGAGAGGAAGGGATTCGAACCCTCGATACAGTTACCCATATACAAACTTTCCAGGCTTGCTCCTTCAACCACTCGGACACCTCTCTAAATTCTATGTAAAATAAGTAAAAAAAAAAACGGCTGTGAAAATTTTAGAGCAATTATTACAGCATTTCTCCTCGAATGGCCGTTTCAAATTGCGTCTTAAAACTATTTTGAGGACAATTTTGCCCAAGCAAATACATTAATTTAGTAATAGCTGCTTCAGTAGTTATGTCTTTCCCAGAAATAACCCCAATATTTTTTAATTGCGTACTGGTTTCATAATTACCCATGGCCACGCTTCCGCCACTACATTGGGTAACATTGATAACGTGAATTCCGTTTTGAATGGCCAGAGCTAAGACCTCCACGAACCATTTTTCAGTGGGAGCATTCCCAGAACCATAGGTTTCCATTACAATTCCTTTTAAATTTGGAATAGCAAAGAAAGAGGTCAAAACTTTTTCATTGATGCCCGGAAACAATTTTAAAATCGCCACATTATCATCAAAATTTTTCTGAACGGAGAGTACTTGATCAAATGGAGCTGTTATTAATGCTTCTCTATTAACGCGTAAATGCACGCCCGACTCAGCTAATTCAGGAAAATTAGGCGATGCAAAAGCATTGAAATGTTCGGCGCTAATTTTAGTGGTTCTATTGCCTCTGTACAATTTATATTCAAAATACAAACAGACTTCTTGAATAACGGGTTGATTGTTTTCTTGAAGCGCTGCTACTTGAATGGCCGTAATTAAATTTTCTTTGGCATCGGTACGTAAATCACCAATAGGGAGTTGCGAACCAGTCAAAATTACCGGTTTTGCAAGATTCTCTAACATAAAACTCAAGGCCGATGCACTATAAGACATGGTATCAGAACCATGCAACACCACAAATCCATCAAATTTTGTGTAATTTTCTTGGATAATAGTGGCTATTTTCAACCATCCCGAAAGATTCATATTAGAGGAATCAATGGGTGTATCAAAGGAAATTGTTTCAATATCGCAATCTAAAAGTTGTACTTCAGGGATACGACTCAACAATTCATTAAAATCAAATGCTATCAAAGCGCCAGAAGTAAAATCCTTCACCATTCCGATAGTGCCACCGGTATAAATGAGCAGTATTTTTGCTTTAAGCGATGTCATGAGTATATTTCAGTTTGTTCACAACAGGATTGGCATACATGGCTAAAAACCCTGCCTTCATAGTTTCATTTTCCGTATCTATACGCATTTCCAATCTACGCTCAAACACCTGTCGTTCTTTGTCGTCATACAAATGGGCAAATCGCGAAGTTTTGTTTAGTATATCGTAAGCAATAAAATTGGTCGGCCACAATTTATACGATTGCAAAATAGAATCATCGATTATTTGTGCCAAAGCTTGTATTTGCTTATTGTTATTGTCGTTTTCGGCTTTTATTTTATCGCATTCTTTATTCAGTATATCACCTACATGGATGTGAATGCGTTTTTTTTGTCCAATTATACCACTTAATAAGGTGATAAAATCTTCATTTTTCTCTTTAATGTATATTTCGTCTTTTGAAAGCGCTAAAAGCTGCGGCATTTTTAATGCATCAGTAGGATCGTATTCGTATGAAATAGATACCGGAACAATTTTTAACTTTTTGAAAAAATCCATGCAATTTTCTTCGTCAGAAGCCATGGCAATCATTTTCAATACGCCTTGATGAGTTGCATCGTTTCCGTCTTTGGTCCTTCCTTCTCGCTGTGCTATCCAAACCGAACGATTTTCCTTTGACAACAATTGATACATATATTCAGCCATTAGTTTTGAACTCAGCAACAGTTCGCGTGGTGATATTCCTCGGAGGACCAGAAAATTACGATTGAGTTTCGATAATTTCAATAAGAAATCTTTCTGTACCAAATTATCTCCAATAGCCGATGCCGTCATTACAAGTCCGTGATCAAACAACGAAACATTCAACAATGAAGTATCTAATATAATATCGCGGTGGTTTGAAATGAATAAATAAGGAGTGTTGGGTTCTAATTTTTCAAATCCAGAGGTTGTTAAACCTTCAGAACTTCGTTCCAAAACCCGTTGAATAGATTGATATACAAAATTAATTTGAAAATCTCGAATCGAGTGGGTTCTACTTAAATGTTCTTTCCAAGTTGATTCTGCAATTTCTGGAAACGTAAAATCCATCATCGCCTTCATCATCGGATGGTGCAAGAGGGATTTTAAAGCTTCGTTAACTTCAGAATCGTAAAACGGCCGTATCGAATCGAATTTTGTCATATTAATTTTGAAAACAATTCACAAATGAACAAAATTTTTATGACTTGTCCTTTAAGTTTGGATTAAATTCCGAAAATTTGTTTCGAATTTTCAGTTGTTATTGCTGCAATTTCTGCAACAGAAAGTCCATATATTTCGGCTAATTTTTGAGCAACTAAAAGAGTATAACTACTTTCATTTCGTTTTCCGCGATGCGGCACCGGAGCTAAATAGGGCGAATCGGTTTCTAAAACAATATTTTTTAAATCGATTTCATGCAAAAACTGATCAATTTTGCCGTTTTTAAATGTAGTCACTCCCCCAATTCCTAATTTCATCCCCAAAGAAATTGCTTTTTGGGCTTGATGTAAATTACCCGTAAAACAATGAAAAATACCAAATAAATCGGTTGCTTTCTCACTTTCTAATACTTCAAAAACTTCATCAAATGCATCACGACAGTGAATATTTATCCCTAATTTATATTTTTTAGCCAATTGTATTTGGTGCTGAAAAGCATACTGCTGTTCTTTCAAAAATGTTTTATCCCAAAACAAATCCATCCCAATTTCCCCGACTGCATAAAATTTTTGGGCCGCTAGTTCGCGTTCCACATGGGCTAATTCTTCCAAGTAATTTTCTTTCACATACGTAGGGTGTAAACCCATCATGAGAAAAATATTCTCAGGATATTGCTTTTCTAAATCATACATTTTTGTAGTATAATTAGAATCTATAGACGGCACAAAAAAACGAGAAACACCAGCATTAATGGCTCTTTGCATCATTTCGTTTCGGTCTTCATCAAACTCCTCAGCGTATAAATGGGTATGTGTATCGGTTAAGTTCAAGTTCGTTGTTCGTTGTTCGTTGTTCGTTGTTCGTTGTTCGTTGTTCGTTGTTCGTTGTTCGTTGTTTATATTGCAAAGTTACAAAGTTTGATTCATAAATTTGATTTACATTTGAAGTATGGAAGATTTGCAACATTTTTTAAAAGAAAAGCAGTATAAAAAAATAAAGTTTAAGGTTTTAAAAACCCAACATTTACTCATTCAATGTAAGATAAATGGCATTAAGGGCAATTTTATTTTAGATACCGGAGCCAGCAATAGTTGTGTAGGTTTTGAAAGTGTTGAATATTTTAAGTTACATGCCCAATTTTCGGAAACCAAAGCGGCAGGTGCTGGTGCGGTTGGTATGGAAACACAATTGGCCAAAAACAACGAAATACAATTGGGCCGATGGAAAAAAAAATTCCATCTTATTATTTTTGATATGAGCCATGTAAATGAAGCCTTACTTCAACACAAAACGAAAGCAGTAGATGGAATTATTGGTGCTGATGTATTACTCAAAGGAAAAGCGATTATCGATTATTGCAATCACTACTTATACCTACAGTAAATCAATTATTATGATTTTTCTTTAATGTTCTGAACGCAAGAATTGTACTCAATAACATCAGAACTCCTCCCAATACAAAAGGGGCACCAGGAAAAATAAATGGTGCTTCATTGTGGGTGAAAAAGTAAAATACAGAGGCCATCATGGGAGGTCCCACAATAGCGGACGCACTCATTAAACTGGTTAATGTACCTTGTATTTCACCTTGTTCTGATGGATCAACTTGTTCTGAAACTACGGCTTGTAAAACGGGTCCCGCAATTCCTCCTAAACAATACGGAATTAAGAAAACAAACATCATCCAACTCTCTGTGGCAAAGGCAAATAAAAACATCCCAATAGTATACAACCCCAATCCAAAATAAATACTTTTTACATTTCCGATTTTAGGATTGATCCATCGTATCAATCCTCCTTGAACGATTCCTACTAACAATCCAATGATTCCTAATGAAATTCCAACCATTTTTTCATCCCAATTGAATTGATACATGGTAAAATAATTCCAATTGCTTTGTACGGCATGTGATCCCACATAGAGAATAAAGATAGCCACAATTAATCCGATCAAGTTGGGGTATTTTTTTAAATGCAAAAAGGCCCCAATGGGATTCGCTCGTTTCAATTCAAAAGGTCTTCTTTTATCTTTATCTAACGATTCTGGCAATATAAAATAACCATACAAAAAATTGAGCATGCATAAAATTGCAGCCGCTATAAATGGAATTCTAGTCCCAAATTGTCCTAAAAATCCTCCAACGACCGGTCCAATAATAAATCCGAGTCCGAATGCCGCTCCCATTAATCCGAAATTTTTAGCTCGGTTTTCAGGAGTACTCACATCGGCAATATAGGCAGAGGCTGTTGTAAAACTAGCTCCAGTTATCCCAGAGAGAATTCTACCAATGAACAACCAAACAATCGTGGGTGCGAAGGCCAACAATAAAAAATCTAGTGAAAAGCCAAACAAAGAGATGAGCAAAACCGGTCTTCTGCCAAATTTATCGCTCAAATTTCCGATCACAGGTGCAAAAATAAATTGCGTGATGGCATACGAAAATGTTAACCATCCGCCATATTTTGCCGCTTCGCTAATATCACCTTGTATGAGTTCTTTGATCAAATTTGGTACTACCGGAATAATTATACCCCATCCTATGACATCTAAGAGAACTGTGATAAAAATAAAACCTACCGCCGCTTGTTTTTTTGATTTTTTCATAGCTAAATTTTGACTTGCAAAGTAAAGAAAAATCCCAAACTCTTTTGGAATTTGGGATTTTATATTCAAACCTACAAGGTTTTGGAAACCTTGCAGGATAGTTAACTAATTATAATTCTAATGCTTTTTTCACATTACCACCCATTAAAATTTCTGCTGGATTTTCAAGAGCTTCTTTAACTGCAACTAAGAATCCAACAGACTCACGGCCGTCAATGATTCTGTGGTCGTATGATAAGGCAACATACATAACAGGAGCAATCACAATTTGACCGTTTTTAACGATGGCTCGTTCTACTACATTGTGCATTCCTAAAATTCCTGATTGCGGTGGGTTAATAATAGGCGTCGACAACATACTTCCAAAAACACCACCATTTGAAATAGTAAATGTTCCACCCGTCATTTCATCAACGGTAATTTGTCCGTCACGTGCTCTGATAGCTAATCGTTTGATTTCAGCTTCTACCCCTCTAAACGATAAGGTTTCTGCATTTCTCATTACGGGAACCATCAATCCTTTTGGACCAGAAACGGCTACAGAGATATCACAAAAATCAAATGAAATTTTCTCTTGACCATCAATCATTGAGTTTACATCGGGATACAATTGTAAGGCACGCGTAACTGCTTTTGTGAAGAACGACATAAAGCCTAAGCCCAATCCGTGTTTTGTTTTAAATTCTTCTTTGTATTGATCACGCAAAGCGTAAATAGCGGTCATATCTACTTCATTGAAAGTAGTTAACATGGCTGTTTCATTTTTAGCAGCAACCAATCGTTCAGCCACTTTTCTACGCAACATCGAAAGTTTTGTGCGCTCTGAACCACGGTTACCACCTGTTGGTGTTCCCATTGATGGTACTGCATTTACAGCGTCATCTTTAGTGATTCTTCCGCCTTTACCGGTTCCGATAATATCTGAGGGCTCGATATTTTTTTCATCTAATATTTTTCTTGCAGCTGGAGATGGCGCTTGAGTTGCATAAGTTTTCTCTGCTACAGGAGCTGCTTTTGGAGTCTCAGCTTTTGGCGCTTCAACT
>DALYCS010000012.1:0-1937 GCA_031973615.1 Flavobacterium sp.
GATGGTATTGGTCAATTTTTTTGAACCAGGAAAAGGTACAACGATAAAGTTAGAGGACACCTCTAGTGCTTCAGAATTGTTAGAAAACACCAAAGGTTTTTCATTGGAAGAATTTGTAAAACACGTCATTCCTAAAAGTTTATTCGAAGCCTTAGCAACTAACGAAATTTTACAAATTGTAATTTTTTCTATTCTTTTTGGAGTAGCGTTAGCGGCCTTCAGCAAAAAAGAAGCAAAACCCGTTATCAAACTGTTAGACACCGTTTCTCATGTAGTATTGAAAATGGTTAGTTATATCATGTGGACTGCCCCACTAGGGGTTTTAGGAGCCGTGGCCAGTGCCATTGCTAAACACGGATTCGAAGTTTTTACATTATATGCTAAATATTTAGGCGCTTTCATCATTGGAATTGCTGCGCTTTGGCTATTATTATTGGCTGTAGGATATCTCATTCTAGGGAAACGCTTGTTTGTTTTGTTGCAACGTATTAAAAGTCCACTTTTGATTGCTTTTTCGACAACCAGCAGTGAAGCGGTGTTTCCGAAAATGGTAGAAGAATTAGAACGCTTTGGATGTCAACCAAAAATCGTTTCGTTCACCTTGCCTCTAGGGTATTCCTTTAACCTTGACGGAAGCATGATGTACATGACTTTTGCCAGTATTTTTATTGCGCAAGTTTATGGAATAGATATGTCGCTTGGCGAACAATTGACCATGTTATTGGTTTTGATGTTAACCAGTAAAGGGGTGGCAGGCGTTCCAAGAGCGTCATTAATTGTAGTGGTAGCCACTTGTGCTATGTTTGGTATTCCACCAGAAGGAATTGCCTTAATTTTACCCATCGACCATTTTTGTGATATGGCGCGTAGTATGACTAATGTTCTAGGAAACGCCTTAGCTACTGCAGCAATTGACAAATGGGAAACTAATCCTGAAGCATAATATGAACGATTTCCACTGGACCCAATTATTCAATCCCGAATTTTATATTACCATGGAAGTTGGCGGAATTCCTATTGGAATTTACGTTGTTTTGTTTATTGTATTTGCTGAAACGGGTTTGTTTGCGGGGTTCTTTTTACCCGGAGACAGTTTGTTGTTTTTATCAGGAATTTATGCCGAAAAACTAGCAGCTCCCTTGCGATTCATTCCCGAAACCTATTCTGATGTTACCGTAGTAGCCCTTGCCATTTCATTGGCTGCAATTGTTGGAAATGTTTTTGGATATTGGTTTGGTGCCACTAGCGGCAGAGGGTTATATAACAGAAAAGACGGCTTGTTATTCAAGAAAAAATACCTGTACCAATCGCAAGACTTTTTTGAAAAACACGGAGGAAAAGCGATCATATTTGCCCGTTTTTTACCTGTAGTGCGTACTTTTGTCCCCATCATTGCGGGAATTGTACACATGCCTAAAAGTAAGTTCATGCTTTTTAATGTGTTGAGTTCGTTGTTGTGGTCTTTTATTCTCGTTTTTGCGGGGCACTATTTGTATGCTTTTTTCAATGAAGAATTTGGTATCGACTTAAAGAAACATATAGAAACCATTATTCTCATTTTGATTGCCGTTACCTCGTTTCCTTTGGTCATGAAAGCAATTAAGGCGAGGAGAAAGAAGGAATCTTAAGCGTTATTTGATAAGACTATTTATTTCTTCCTTAATTTTTTCCGAATCAGGTGAAGGTGCTTTTGGATTTGCAATTGCACCATCCGAATTTAATAATACATATCTTGGAATAAAATCGATAGCTAGTTTTTTCAAGTATTCCGAAGTTTTGGGATTGATGATTAAATAACTATTCTCCAATAATTTTTCAAATTGATTTGCTTTTTTCCAAGCTTCAAAATTAGCGTCTGTTGACAAATATAAAAATACGATTTCTTTTTCTTTGAATTCTTCGTGTAAGGTTCTAGAACTTGGAAATGCTGCCCGGCA
>DALYCS010000012.1:1947-7066 GCA_031973615.1 Flavobacterium sp.
CACACCAACTTGCCCAAAAATCAATATAAATTAATTTACCCCTATTGGCTTCAATTATCGCTGATAACGTGGTTGCATTTTTATTTTCATCGTATAATACAACTTCTGATGTAGTCTGTTTTAAAGCTTCTACATCTACTAAAAAAGCATTTTTAAAGCTTTCAATCAATTCCGAATCGTTCGAATATTTTTTAAAGGTTGCAATATAAGAAGAGAGTTTTTGTGAATCTGATTTAGCAATTCGATTCAAATAAACGTAAAGCAAATATTCTTTAGCTTTAGTAGAAAATATTGTTGATTTTTCGATGAGGTCAAAACTGTTTTCATTATCCTCATATTCCAGGCTAATATCTTTTTTTTGTGTTTTATTTTTACCGGTTTTGAGTTCAAAATCTTTTAATTCCTTTCCAAAAGTCTTGAGTTTAAATTCATTTTTCACATACAATTCTAAAAAATAGCGATACGATTTTATCCAAATTAATTCTTCCTTATTAAGATCGCTTTTATAGTCTGAAAAATTAGTTTTTGAGTCAGTATTTGCCGAATAAAAAGTAATATAATTTAATTGACTGTCATATGTTTCTCTAGAAATTTTATCGGAATGCAAAAGTTCCTCCAAAGCTGCTTTAGTGTTTGGTATAAAATTGTCTAATTCAGTTCTGTATTCTTTTGTTTCTTGCGCTGTACGACTTCTTTTGTTTGTTTGAAAAAAAACGAAATTATCAATCGGGAAACTCAGATTTAGTTGGGATTCTAAATTAAAATCAAAAGGTTTTACTTCTCTATTTTGAATTTTGAAATTAGGAAATCCTTTGTCGTAATCTATTTCAACAATATCATTTTTTTGTAAAATCACTCTAGAACTTTTATTCAATTCTTTCCAATTGTGGATCAAAAAAATCCTATCGGATGTTATGTTTAGTATTAGGGTGTCGTTTTTATCTTTGTTGTTTAGGGCCAGATATTTTTCTCTATAAGAACCATATTCCGAATAATTTATCAAAGAATTCATTCTTTTAGATCCCGATGTTTCGTCAAAATGATAATTGCTTTTTTTAAAAATAAGCGTTATGTTTTTTGAAGTTGGCTGTGCAGAAATAATTTGTGCAACTAACAATAAGGTTAAAAGTAAATAAGGTTTCATATTCTGTTTTTTATAGATAACGCAAATAACGAGATTTAGTATATAAATAAAAACAAATTCTTACATTTACTTTTTTAACCTTGGAAAAGTACATGCAACTCAGCTATTGGGAAATAAAAAATTGGTTTACCAATGTCGATTTTACCATCGTGGGCAGTGGCATTGTAGGTTTGCATGCCGCTCTAGCCTTGCGTGAACGTTTCCCGCTCGCTAAAATTTTAGTACTTGAAAAAGGCATTTTACCTCAAGGTGCCAGTACAAAAAACGCTGGATTTGCCTGTTTTGGCAGTATTTCCGAAATTATAGACGATTTAAAAACACATACCGAAGAAGAAGTCATTCAGCTGATTCAAAAAAGATATACCGGATTGCAATTATTGCGAAAAAATCTCGGAGATGCTGCACTTGATTTGAAACCTTTTGGGGGTTATGAGTTGTTTTTAAAAGAAGACGAATCGTTTTATAACGAATGCGAGCAGAAAATCCCTTTTATTAACGACCTTTTGAAACCTCTTTTTAAAGCGGATGTATTTGTCAAGCAAGTAGATCGTTTTCAATTCGGAGGAATACAGGAACACTTAATTTTCAATCCGTTTGAAGCACAAATAGATACCGGAAATATGATGCAAGCTTTACTCAAAAAAGCCCATCAAAACGATATATTAATTTTGAACAGTCAAACAGTAACCCAGCATCAAGAAGTGAATGATGGCGTTGAGGTTCTCACTAATGGCATTAGTTTTACTACAAAAAAATTGGTTTTTGCCACCAACGGTTTTGCGGCCCAATTGACCCACAACCAAGTGCAACCGGCAAGAGCCCAGGTTTTGATTACCAAACCCATCCCTAATTTAAGTATCAAAGGAACCTTTCATTTAGACAGGGGCTATTATTATTTTAGAAACATAAACGATCGAATTCTATTGGGGGGTGGACGAAATTTAGATTTTGAAGGCGAAACCACTACGTCACACGATACCACAGAATTGATACAAAATCGCTTGGATGCCTTATTAAAAAATGTAATTTTACCCCAACAATCCTATGAAATTGATCACCGGTGGAGTGGTACCATGGGCATTGGAATTCATAAAAAGCCTATTGTACAACAACTTTCAAACCATGTGTATTGTGGGGTGCGAATGGGCGGAATGGGTGTCGCAATAGGAAGTTTAATTGGACAAGAAGTAGCAGATTTGATATAAATTGTTTCAGGCGTTAACTTGAAACTTGAAACCTGAAACCAAAAAAGCAAAGCATTGATATATGGCAAAAAAAACATCACAAAATAAAACAGCAAAACCGTTGGCAAAACGAACTACCGGTCAAAAACTAAAGCGCTTCTTATGGTTGGCCTTTTTATGGTTCAACGGAATAAATTTTTTAATCGTTTTGTTGTTCAAATTTGTACCAGTGCCGTTCACGCCTTTAATGGGAATTCGAGCCATGGAACACAAAAAAGAGGGAAGAGAAATGACCTGCAGTCACGAATGGGTTCCGCTAGACGAAATTTCTTTAAACCTACAAAAAGCCGTAATTGCTAGTGAGGATGGTCGATTTTTAGACCATTGGGGTTTTGATTTTGAAGCCATGAAAAAAGCCTTCAAAAGCAACCAAAGGGGGAAAAAAATAAAAGGAGGAAGTACCATATCCCAGCAAACCGCCAAAAATGTGTTCTTGTGGCAGGGCAGAAGTTATTTTCGTAAAGGATTAGAAGCGTATTATACGGTTTGGATTGAACTGGTTTGGGGGAAAAAACGCATCATGGAAGTGTACCTCAACAGTATTGAAATGGGTGATGGCGTATATGGAGCCGAGGCCGCCGCAAAACATTGGTATCGAAAAGACGCGGCCAGTCTTACCCGTTATGAAGCAGCAGGTATCGCTGCCATTTTACCCAATCCCAGAAAATTTAAGGCGTCTAATTCATCATCTTATATCAACCGGAGAAAAGCCAGAATTTCACGTTACATTCGAATGGTAGAACTCAATTATTAAATTAAGGTTTTTGAAAAAAACAGTACTCATTACGGGAGCAGCAAGTGGCATCGGAAAGCAAACTGCTTTGTTTTTTGCCCAAAAGGATTGGAACGTGATCGCAACAATGCTTTCACTTGCAGAAGCTGAGGATTTGTTACAGTATCCAACTATTTCTTGCTATGAACTTGATGTTACAAGTACCGATAGTATTTTGTTGGCCCAACAAAAAATTGCCCAAAAGCATGCAAAAATTGATGTGATCATTAACAATGCTGGGATAGGCTATCGAAGTTTTGTTGAACTTTCGGAAGATGAAAAAATCGAGGCGATTGTAAACATCAATTGGCTAGGTGTAGTTAAAGTATGTCGCGCATTTATTCCTGTTTTTAGGGCACAAAAAAGTGGGCTATTTATCAATATTTCTTCCATAGCGGGATTGGTGAATTTACCTTTGGGCAGTTTTTACCATTCCACAAAACAAGCCGTGGAGAGTTTTTCAGAATGCATGGCCTATGAATTATACGATTTAAACATTCGGGTATGTACGGTACAGTTTGGGAATGCCCCAACCGCGTTTCAAAAAAACGTGACTACTTCTCCGGCTACGGCCATAAAGTCCTACAACGATTTAATGAAAAAGGTAACCGATGTTTTACTAAAAAAATCGAATAAAAACACCAATCTTACACCATTAATTACCCAAAAATTATTTGAAATTGCTTCCCATCCTAATCGAAAATTTCGAAGATATACCATAGGTTTTGATGCTAATTTCATGCGTTGGCTTCGAAGAGGATTAGGCTATCGCCTTTTTAATGCCATCATTAGAAAATTCACCTTAAAATAATTTGTACTTTTCGTAACGTTTTATTTTCACGTTCGACCAATACCTAAAAACAATTCAAATGAAAGCACACGAAATTGATTACCATATCTATGGTGAGGAAATGCAATATGTTGAAATCGAACTCGATCCACAAGAGGTAGTAGTTGCCGAGGCAGGAAGTTTTATGATGATGGACAACGGTATTAAGATGGAAACTATTTTTGGCGATGGAAGTCAGCAAGATGGCGGGATTTTTGGCAAACTACTTTCGGCAGGTAAACGCGTTTTAACCGGTGAAAGTTTGTTCATGACGGCCTACCAAAATATTGATTTAGGGAAACGGAAAGTGTCGTTTGCTTCTCCTTATCCTGGAAAAATTGTTCCGATTGACTTGCAACAGTTTGGTGGAAAGTTCATTTGCCAAAAAGATTCTTTTTTATGCGCTGCCAAAGGTGTAGCTGTTGGGATTGAATTCACAAAAAAACTGGGTACCGGTTTGTTTGGTGGGGAAGGATTCATCATGCAAAAAGTAGAAGGTGACGGAATGGCTTTCGTTCATTCTGGTGGAACATTGGCCAAAAAAGAATTGCAAATGGGTGAGATTTTACGCGTAGACACTGGTTGTTTAGTTGGTTTTACCAAAGACGTCGATTATGATATCGAATTTGTTGGAGGTATTAAAAATACTTTATTTGGAGGAGAAGGAATTTTCTTTGCAACCCTTCGTGGCCCAGGAACTGTTTATATTCAATCGTTGCCGTTTACTCGATTGGCCGACCGAATCATCGCTTCAGCCCCAAAATCAGGAGGTAGCAGTAGAGAAGAAGGTAGCCTCTTGGGTGGATTGGGCAGAATGCTCGATGGTGACAACCGTTTTTAATTCATAAAAAAAAGGAGCATCTCTGATGCTCCTTTTTTGTGATATTTCATTAATATTTCAATTCTTTTATCCCCATATTGTATAAGGTAAAGGCTTGTATGTCTACATTTTCTTGAATGGTAGCTGCCACAGATTTTCCTGCTCCATGCCCCGCATTTACTTCTATGCGAATCAATACTGGATTTTCACCAGATTGTTTGGCTTGCAATTCGGCCGCAAACTTGAAACTGTGTGCCGGTACTACACGATCATCATGATCGCCAGTTGTAATCAAAGTTGCAGGGTATCT
>DALYCS010000012.1:7076-19564 GCA_031973615.1 Flavobacterium sp.
GGTGAATAGCTTTTTAAGTATTCAAACATTTCATTACTTTGTTCAGCTGTACCATAATCATAAGCCCATCCGGCTCCAGCAGTAAAGGTATGATAGCGCAACATATCCAATACACCAACAGCTGGCAAAGCTACTTTCATCAATTCGGGGCGTTGCGTCATGACAGCACCTACTAATAATCCACCATTAGAACCTCCTTTTATCGCTAAATAATCCGACGAAGTAAAATTCTCTCGAATTAAAAATTCAGCTGCCGCAATAAAATCATCAAATACGTTTTGTTTCTTTAGTTGAGTTCCGGCATCGTGCCAAACTTTTCCATATTCTCCACCACCTCTAAGATTAGCTACAGCATAAATTCCACCGTTTTCTAACCATACCGCATTAGAAATACTGAACGATGGTGTTAAACTAATATTAAAGCCTCCATAACCATACAAAATAGTTGGGTTTTTGCCGTTCATAGGAGTTCCCTTTTTGTAGGTAATGATCATTGGAATTCGAGTGCCATCTTTTGAAGTGTAAAACACTTGTTTAGATACGTAATTATCCGATTTAAAATCAATTTTTGGTTGTTGGTACATTTCCGATTTGCCCGTTTGTACATCAAATGTATAAATGGTATTTGGGGTCACATAATTGGTAAACGAAAAATACAAAGTGGATTCTTTTTCTTTCCCACCAAAACCGCTAGCAGTTCCAATACCTGGTAATTCTACCTCACGAATTAATTTTCCTTCATAATCAAATTGTCTGATGAACGAAACGGCGTCTCTAATATAGCTAGCAAAAATATAGCCACCTCCCGTATTGGGCGCCAACACGTTTTCAGTTTCAGCAATGCAATTGATCCAATTTTCTTTGGCAGGATTTGAAAGATCAAAGGTGACCACTCGTTTGTTTGGTGCTTTGAAATTCGTTACTAAAAACAGCTTAGAACCTTTATTGTCTAATACGTCATTGTCGTTTTCATAATTGTCAATTAAAGTTACAATTTTACTGCCCGGTTTGGACAGATCCAAATAATATAATTCATTTCCAGAAGTTGAATTGGCTGCCGAAATAAACAAATAGTTTTCATCATCAGAAACACTGCCGCCCACATATCTTCGTTTGATATCGCCACCAAAAATTAGTTTATCGGATTTTTGCGCCGACTTTAATTTGTGGTAATATAACTTATGTTGGTCGGTTTTTGCTGATAATTCACTTCCAACGGGTTTGTCATAACTAGAATAATAAAACCCTTCATTTTTATACCAAGCAAGGCCGCTAAATTTAACATCTACTAATGGATCGCCAATGATTTTCTTTGTTTTAGTATCTAATACTATTACTTTTCTCCAGTCGCTGCCCCCTTCAGAAATTTCATAAGCGACTAAGCTCCCGTCTTTGCTAAAACTGATGCCACCTAAAGAGGTGGTGCCGTCTTTTGAAAAAGTATTGGGATCTAAAAAAAGTTCTTCTTTTCCATTTGTGTCTTTTCTAAAGAGCACCGATTGATTTTGAAGCCCGTTGTTTTTGTAATAATAGGTATAATTACCTTCCTTGAATGGCGCAGAAATTTTCTCATAATTCCACAATTTTTCCATTCTAGATTTGAGTTGATTTCTCAACGGGATATCCGATAAATAACGATACGTTACATCATTTTGCATTTTTACCCAAGTTCCCGTTTCTGCACTGCGGTCGTCTTCAAGCCAACGAAACGGATCGTTTATTTTTTCACCAAAGTAGGTGTCAACATGGTCGATTTTTTTTGTTTCAGGGTAGGTGATTTTTGTTTGTGCGTTCATAACAAGTGTACAAACAATAGCGGTTATTGTTATTGTTTTTTTCATATATATAATTGTTAAATTGGTAAACAAAGATATTCAATTGAATTTTAATGATATGTTAAAAAAACAAAAACGACTGAAATTTCAGCCGTTTTTGTAACAAATTTGATTTGTATTTTAATTTACTGCAACAGAAAATGTTACTGCAGCATCAGTACTACCACCAGCATTTGTGATATCGCCACCAGAAACTCCAGAAGCTGTTTTATTAGGTTCGTGTCTTAAGGTTATGGTTAAATTTCCAGTTGATCCCGAGGTTCCAGCCACTAAATTAAAACTTAAACCAATAGGTTTTCCGTTTGCATCAACATCGGTTGGGTTATAAGTAATTGTGCCTAAAGCAGTTGGTAATTGATAAAAAACTTGGTGTTCTACTCCTTCCTCTTGTACTTCAAGCGTAATGTTATCAGCTGGACTTTCTAATTCATTTAAAAATGTTGTTGTGCCTGTGTAAGTTGTTCCTGCAACTAATGTTGCTCCCCCAATTGGAGTTAATACAGGAGCATTTGGGCCATCACCATCTAAGTCTTTTGATTCAAGTATGATAGTTTGTCCTCCGCCTACAAGTGTTACTCTAACAGTAGTGATTACTTCTTCCTCGTTTACAGGAGCTTCATCATTATCACAAGCAGTTGTAAATAATACAGGGATTACTAAAAGTGCGATAAATTTTAAATTTTTCATGTTTTGATTTTTTTAATAATTAAATTTTATTTGAATTTGAATGTTTCTACCCATTTCATCTGCAAAAAAGCGCTGACGATTAAGGTAATCTCGATACGTTGTGTTCATAATATTTTGAATATTAATAGAAGTGGTTACACTGTTTTTTTTAGTGATTTTAAACATCATTTCGCTATATAAATGCAATAAATGATAACTTTTTGGCGGCGAACTAACATCAACCCAAACAGGTGTTAACTCGTTATTGATGATGATATTGGTTTCAAAATTGTAATTTGGAAATTGATTTTGTCTAAAAACCACTTCACTCTTTAATTCGGTAACGAAATTGAACCAGTTTTCATTTTTATACTGAATTTTGTTATTGATTACAAACGGAGGCATGTCTATTAAATACTTGTCAGTACTAAGATTTTGTCCGTTTACGTAAGCCAAACTCAATTCGTGCATAAAATGATTGTTAATATTCCATTTAGAATTTATATCAAAACCTGTTAACAACGCTTCGGTTTGTTTATAATCCCAAACTGGAAATGCACCACGAATAGTAGTTTCAAAGCCAATAGGTTGCAAATACATAAAATTAGAAATTCGGCTAACAAATGGATTAAATTGCATTTGAAACGCGTTCCATTCCTTCTTAAAAGTGGCATTGAATTTATACGCTTGTTCTCTTTGTAAACGTAAATCACCTAATTCAATTTGACCTGTTGAATGATGTAATCCATCGCTAAATAATTCAGATGGATTCGGATTTCGGGAAGCCAAACTTACATTCAACAACCATTCCATTTCATGATGCAATTGCTTTCTAAATCCGATGTTTGCTGTAACATTATGATAATTAAAAGTAGGTTTTGTGAGCCATTGATTGCCTTCTTCCCCTATAATAAAATGTGAAAATTCGGTATCATAACCACGTTCTATCCATCTTGATTTTAAATAATATTTAGTTGCTTCGATACTCGAAAAATCATAACGAATACCCGATTCTATCGAAGTCGCATTATCCAATTTGTAAACAGCAATTCCATATAAACCAGCATCTAGCTTTTCATAACTTGGAATTAGTGGACGAACACCTGTTTTTGGATTCGCAAAATTGTTTTGGTAACCCAAATTTAAACCCGATTTCAATCTCCAATTTCCAACTATGGTTTTATAATCCGCTAAAAAAGTATGCGTTGCCAATTGTAAATCTAATGCAGCTTTATCATTGTTAGCACTACTTCTTCTAACATCAAATTCTAGACGATTGTTGAATTGAAAGGCATATTGCAAATCAAACGAAGTGTTTTCATTGAGCCATCTTTGGTAATTAATTTTGGCTAAATGGTGTTGCACTTCTTGTCTTGGAGTTTCAATCGAATACGTAAATGGTTCAATGACGCTTGGTTGTTGATTGTTAATGGAATGGAATAAATCAGTTACATTTCCAATATGAGACGCTTTTATTATCCCAATTTGTGCATTGTAAAAACTGTACATCGCATTGAAATTATATTTTTCTTGAGCAAAACGAATGCCTCCCGAAAAATTTTGTTCCCGATTTCCCGAATTTGACAACACATAATCAGGCGTTTCTCTGTCTCCTAAATATTTGAAAGTGCCTAAAGCATTCCAACTCCAACCAAGCAAATTTCCTTTTTGAATACTCGAACTCAAACTTCCACCCATTCCGTTGCTTGCCAAATTAAGAATTGTTTTTACTACTAAAGTGTCTTTTTTTATTACTTCTGGTTCAATAATCACAATTCCGCCTATAGCATCACCACCATATTGCAAAGCCGATGCACCTTTAATCACGGTGATTTTTTCAGCCGAATTGATGTCAAAATTAGGTGCATGTTCGGTTCCCCATTGTTGGTCTTCTAATCGAACATTATTATTGATAATTGGCACACGATTGCTGTGCAAACCATTAATTACAGGTTTTACAATATTGCTTCCTGTTTTTAAAATAGTAACACCCGATAATTCTTTTAAAGCATCGCCTAAGGTTTGATTACTAAATTTTTCAAGGGTAGTCCTTTTCAAAATTTGTTCATTACTACTTTCACTTTTTAAATTTGAAAGTTGTTTAATGGTTACTTCTTCCAATTTAGTAACATCTAATTTCAATAGACGATTTATAGTCAAATCATTTGAAATTTCGATAGTTTCTTCAATAGCAGAATATCCTATAAACGAAATATAGAGTTTCTGTTTCCCTTTTGGAATACCTGATAAACGATAACTTCCATTATTATCTGTTGAAGTAGCTTTATTGGCAATGTGTACGTGAGCATCTCTAATTGGTAAACCTTTTTCATCAGAAATAACACCAGTTATAGTAACTTGAGTATATCCGAAAAAGCCAACCAAAAAGAATAATAAAATCGATAAGAATCGCATTTCTTTTAGTTTAAATGTAACACAACGTATCATTATTTTTGGTAATGATATCGTAATAAATTATTTAAACTAAAACAGGTGGTCCTCTTAGATAAAACGAATTTCCATCAGCAGTAGTATAATTTTCAGTGCTGTTGAATAGGTAAGGAATTTCGTAAAACGATGGAATAAAGTCAAAGTGTAAAACCTCTGGTGAAAGGAAAGCCGCAAATTTGAAATCACAAACCGGACAATCTTCGCTTTCGGTAACCGTTATTTTAGAAGATTTAAAAGTCAAATGAGGTGAGTCATCACAGCATTCTGTTTTAAGGTGGTGTTCGTGCGAAAAAGCATGCACTGATTGATAACACGCTGCAAATAATATAGCGAGTATTAAACCAATATTAATATGTAGTAATTTCTTTTTCACAACCGCAAAGATACTGCTTTTAAAGTAATGCAAAAATTCAAACCACGAATTAACGATTTTTTAAGTTTTGATGGACTTAATAGGATAGTTTATGGTTATATTGTATCATTCAATTTTTTTGTCATTTCGACCAACGGGAGAAATCTCATAAAGCGAGTTTCATATATGATTTCTCCTGCGTCGAAATGACTATATAGAAAACTATACTAGATTATTTGCAACCAAATATTCTGCAATTTGAATGGTATTAGTTGCCGCTCCTTTTCGTAAGTTGTCGGAAACAATCCACATATTGATAGTGTTCGACTGACTCTCATCTCTACGAATTCTTCCCACAAAAACATCGTCTTTTCCTTGTGCATAAATAGGCATCGGATAGGTAAACGTATCTAAATTATCTTGTACGGTAACTCCTGCTGTGTTGTGAAGTATTTGACGTACTTCATTCACATCAAAATCATTTTCAAATTGAATGTTTACCGATTCACTGTGGCCGCCCACTACCGGAATACGAATGGCAGTAGCAGTGACTGCAATGGTTTTATCGTTTAATATTTTTTGTGTTTCACGCACTAATTTCATTTCTTCTTTGGTATAACCATTGGCTTCAAAACTGTCGCATTGTGGAATGGCATTTCTGTGAATAGGATATTTATAAGCCATATCACCTTGAATACCAGCATATTCATTTTCCAATTGTTGTACAGCTTTTACTCCAGTGCCAGTGATGGATTGGTAGGTAGAAACTACGATACGTTTGATGTTGTATTTTGCATGTAACGGCGCCAAAGCCATCACCATTTGAATGGTAGAACAGTTCGGATTGGCAATAATTTTATCTTCTTTTGTTAAAACCGAAGCGTTGATTTCAGGAACGACTAATTTTTTACTCTCGTCCATTCGCCATGCCGATGAATTATCGATTACGGTAGTGCCAACAGCCGCAAATTTTGGTGCCCATATTAATGAAGTATCACCGCCTGCAGAAAACAATGCAATTTCAGGCTTTAGCTCTACAGCGGTTTGTAAACCCACTACGGTATAGTTTTTTCCTTTCCATTCGATTTCCTTACCAACTGATTTTTCTGAGGCAACTGGAATCAATTCAGTCACGGGAAAATTTCGTTCTGCTAATACTTGAAGCATTATTTCGCCTACCATTCCGGTAGCGCCCACTACGGCTACTTTCATTTTTATGAGTTTTAGTTGCACAAAAGTAGAGAATAATCAAATTACTTTTCAAAAAAGTTACGGTTAGCCGCAATTTATTTTTCAATTATGTAGGCATTAGAATCTAATGTATTCCCTTTTAACTTTAAGATTTATAACGTATTTTTGCGTCAAATTTTTGTTTCAGGATCTAGTTGTTTCACAACCTAATTCCCTGAAACTAGGAACCTGAAACTTTTTGAAAATAATGAAATATTTCCACGAAAAAATAGAAGCCAAATGGCAACAATATTGGGCAAAACCAAACGTTTAAGGCGCAAGAACCAAACGCTCAAAATCCTTTGCCAAAATATTATGTATTGGATATGTTCCCATATCCATCGGGAGCAGGATTGCATGTGGGACATCCTCTAGGTTATATCGCTTCCGATATCGTGGCACGATACAAAAGACATAAAGGGTTCAATGTGTTGCATCCGCAAGGCTATGATTCTTTTGGTTTACCTGCCGAACAATATGCCATTCAAACGGGTCAACATCCCGAAAAAACCACCCGTGAAAACATTGCACGATACCGCGAGCAATTGGATCGAATTGGATTTTCATTTGATTGGAGTAGAGAAGTACGGACTTCCAATCCAGAATATTACAAACACACCCAATGGATATTCATCCAATTGTTTGAATCGTGGTATAATAAAACGACCGATAAAGCGGAGAGTATTTGCACCTTAATACAAGAATTTGAAAAATACGGAAATACAAATGTAAATGCGATTTGTGATGACAATATTGTACCGTTTTCAGCTGAAGAGTGGCAATCATTTTCGTCGGAAGAGCAACAAAAAATAGTATTACAATACAGATTAACCTATTTAGCTGAAACCGAAGTCAATTGGTGCGCCGCTTTAGGAACCGTTTTAGCGAACGACGAAATTGTGAATGGCGTTTCAGAACGTGGTGGACATCCCGTAGTTCGTAAGAAAATGATGCAATGGAGTATGCGAATTTCTGCTTATGCCGAACGACTATTACAAGGATTGAATGATATCGATTGGAGTGAATCGATTAAAGAATCGCAACGTAATTGGATTGGAAAATCGGTTGGAGCTATGGTTTCTTTCAATGTGAACAATCACGATGCTAAAATTGATGTTTTTACAACTCGTCCGGACACCATCTTCGGTGTTACCTTTATGACATTAGCACCCGAACACGAATTGGTGGCACAAATTACCACTCCAGAACAAAAAGCTGCGGTGGAAGCCTATGTAGAAGCTACTGCAAAACGTTCAGAACGAGAAAGAATGGCAGATGTAAAAACCATTTCAGGAGTGTTTACGGGAGCGTATGCGGAACATCCTTTTACAAAAGAACCCATTCCAGTTTGGATTGGCGATTATGTATTAGCGGGTTACGGAACAGGTGCCGTTATGGCGGTTCCTTGTGGCGATGAGCGGGATTATGCGTTTTCAAATTTCTTTAAAGGTACTCACGGAATGCCTGCCATTAAGAACATTTTTAATCAGGATATTGCTGAGGCGGCTTACGGAGAAAAAGGAGGGTTTGAATTGGTAGATTCTGATTTCTTAACCGGCTTAGATTACCAATCGGCAACAAAGAAAGTTATTGATGAATTAGAAAAGATAGGCGCCGGTAATGCCAAAGTAAATTACCGTTTACGTGACGCTGTTTTCTCTCGCCAACGTTATTGGGGTGAACCTTTTCCTGTATATTATGTGAATGGCTTGCCACAAATGATTGACAAAAAATACTTACCAATTGCTTTGCCAGACGTGAGCAACTATTTGCCCACCGAAGACGGCCAGCCGCCCTTAGGAAATGCATCCGTTTGGGCTTGGGATAGTATACAGTGTTCAGTGGTTAGTAATCAGTTAATAGATAATATTAAAGTTTTCCCATTAGAATTGAACACTATGCCAGGTTGGGCAGGTTCTTCTTGGTATTGGATGCGTTATATGGATGCGCAAAATGAAAACGAATTTGCGAGCGAAGACGCTTTAAAATATTGGGAAAGCGTAGATTTATACATTGGCGGAAGTGAACACGCGACCGGACATTTATTATACTCTCGTTTTTGGAATAAATTTTTAAAAGACCGTGGGTATGCACCAACCGAAGAACCGTTCAAAAAATTGATCAATCAAGGAATGATTTTGGGAATGAGTGCGTTTGTGTACCGAAGTGAAGATGCTAAAACATTATATTCAAAAGGATTAATTTCAGGCAAAAAGGTACATCCCATTCATGTGGATTTAGCTTGTATTAATGATGTTACGAACGAATTAGATATCGAAAAATTTAAAGCACATCCTTTATATTCGGAGTATGTAGCAGCTGATTTTGTTTCAGAAAACGGTAAATTTTATGTAGGTCGCGAGGTCGAAAAAATGTCAAAATCAAAGTATAACGTGGTCAATCCAGATGATATTTGTAACGAATATGGAGCAGATACCCTACGTTTATACGAAATGTTTTTGGGGCCTTTAGAACAAGCGAAACCTTGGAATACTGCCGGAATTACAGGGGTTTCTGGTTTCTTGAAAAAATTATGGCGCTTGTATTTTGATGACAACGGATCGGTAATTGTAAATGATGAACCAACCGCAGATATGTACAAATCGTTGCATAAAACCATCAAAAAAGTAACCGAAGACATCGAGAATTTTTCTTTCAATACCTCTGTATCTCAATTTATGATTTGCGTGAACGAACTGCAACAATTTAAATGCAATCATCGTGCTATTTTAGAACCATTGGCTGTTTTAGTATCGCCCTATGCGCCACATATTGCTGAAGAATTATGGAGTGCTTTGGGTTATGAAGATTCTATTTCAAGGGTTCCTTTTCCTACTTTTGAAGAAAAGTACTTGGTGGAATCTGAAAAAGAATATCCTGTATCATTTAACGGTAAAATGCGTTTTACAATTAAATTACCGTTGGATTTAACCGCTACCCAAATCGAAGCAATTGTCATGGCCGATGAAAGAACACAAACACAATTACAAGGTAGAACACCGAATAAAGTGATCATTGTTCCAGGGAAAATCATTAATTTAGTAGGGTAATTACAACATTAAGTTGGGTTTCAAAGTAGTATGGCTAGAACCGCTAATGCAGAAATTGCGTTTTGTACTACTAATATTTATTTCAAAAGAATTAGTAATAACCAATAATCACAGACAATGAAAAAAATTATTTTATTAGTTGCTTTATCGAGCGTTTTTTTGAGTTACTCACAAGAAGATGAGAACAAGCAAGAAAAAAAACACCAAGTAACCGGGGAAGTTTATTTTGGATTTGGATTACAACTTCACGATGCATTCACTTTAAACAAAAAATTACAAGCTTCCAATGTAGCTGAATTAAAAAGCACAAGGCCAGAATTTCAAGTCGGGATAAATATTTTCGGAAAAAAATATTCGGGAGATATGGAATTTGGTTTTTCACAGCAAGAAGCGGATAATGCTACCACGAAAAATAAAGACATGAGTTTTACAGGTAGACTGCGTGTTCACTACAATTTAGTTAATCAAGAAAAATTTGCATTTACTACGGGATTGAGTTTAGCCGCAACGTCTACAGAAGTAGATTTATATGCTAGAAATAACAGCATTGATTTCAATAATTTGAATCCAAATGGGACAGGTGGATTGATTTCGCTTCGGAATCAAATGTTTTATATAGGGCCTTCAGCTTCTGTGTATCTTTTCCGAGACAAAGGATACAAGCTCAGAATGAATGTTGGCTATGAATTTGCTTTTACAAACGGTAAGTGGAAATCGGATTATGCGTCCATTAACAACACTGTTAAAGAAAATGGGAACAATCGATTATTTATTGGACTTGTACTTTTTTAATTTTTAAATGACTATTATCTAAACTTATTATTATCTTAAATGTCAAGTTGTCATTCATTTATTTTGGCTTGCGATTTGCTATTTATTTTGTAATTTTAATTTTTTAAATGGAAATATTATGTTAGGATATTATTTAATGATAGGGGTTATTGCACTAGCGAGTTGGTTGGTGAGTAACCGTTTGAAAAATAAATTTGCACATTATTCAAAAGTTACCTTACGCAATGGCATGAGCGGTGCAGAAATTGCCGAAAAAATGTTAGCTGATCACGGAATTAGAGGCGTTCAAGTAATTTCTACGCCAGGTCAACTTACCGATCATTACAATCCGGTAAACAAAACCGTTAATTTATCCGAGGCGGTTTATAACCAAAGAAATGCAGCTGCTGCTGCAGTAGCGGCACACGAATGTGGCCATGCTGTTCAACATGCGCAAGCCTATCAATGGTTGACCATGCGTTCTAAAATGGTTCCTATGGTAAACGTTTCATCTAGTATGTCACAATGGTTAATTATGGGAGGCTTAATTTTAGGTTTTGCGTCTAAAACAGGAATCGGATTTTATGTAGCATTTGCTGGATTAGTGTTAATGGCTATTGCAACTGCATTCAGTTTTATTACACTTCCTGTTGAATACGATGCCAGTAATAGAGCTTTGGCGTGGTTGAAAAATAAAAACATGTTGAGCCAAGAAGAATTTGCAGGAGCAGAAGATTCATTAAAATGGGCAGCTCGTACTTATGTTGTAGCTGCATTAGGAGCATTAGCTTCTTTGTTATACTGGGCAGTTCGAATATTAGGATCTCGAGATTAAAAACTAATCTGATTAAAAATAAAAATCCGTCTCCTAAATGGGACGGATTTTGTATATAATAGTGTGAAAGATTAATTTTTTACGTTCAGCGGATTATATCCTAAATAAGGAACAGCCGTTTCTTTAAAAACCACACCATAACTTTCCAATTCTTTCAATATGGGTTGATAAACGTCTTTCTTAATAGGCAATTGGACACCCGGCGTGGTAATTTCTTTGTTGATAATTTTTAAAGCGGTAATGGCAACAGGCAATCCTACAGTCTTAGCCATAGCTGTATAGGTTTGATCGTCACCAATACAAACCATGGTAGCATCAATCTGTTTTTTTTCACCGTTTAATTCGTAACCAATTTTGTGATACATCACAATCATGTCTTTGTCTTCAGGTTGTAAGGTCCATTTTTCAGCTAATATCTTTTCTAAAATTTGGGCAGGAGTGGCTTTAACTAATTCCACTTTTTTTGTCGGGTTGAATAAGTCCAATTCAACCAATTTATCCCAAATAACATCATCTTGGTCAATTTTTTGAATGGCTCTTAATTTAATTTCAACGGTATCTGTTGGATGATAGGGTAAAAACGAATTGGTGAATTCTCGATACGACATTTCTTGAGAATTGTCGATGGTGTAGGAATCATCGGTCATACCCAATTGTACTAAAATATCCCAAGCTCTTGAATATCCTACTCTTCGTATAGTACCTCGATAGCAGGTTAAGGCATCATCTAATCCATAGACACTGCGGTATTTTAGTGAATCTCGGTTGGCATATGCCTCAAAACGACCATAACCATCAACTTCTAAAAATTCGGTTCGTCTAAATAATTTGGAATAGGGGATGTATTTGTAGGTGCCTTCTTGAATGAATTTTGCAGCGCCTCCTTGCCCTGCAAGTACAACGTTTCTAGGGTTCCAAGTAAATTTATAGTTCCATAAATTTGAATCGCTTTCTGGGGCTACTAAACCACCACAAAAGGACTCAAATAAAATGATGTTTCCTCCTTGTTTCCTAATGTCATCAAGTACTTTCATCGCACTCATATGATCTATACCAGGATCAAGGCCTACTTCGTTCATAAAAATTAAGCCATTTGCTTTTGCGGCTTCATCCAATTCCTGCATAGCCGCACTAATATAGGATGCCGTTACCATATGTTTTTTATAGGTAAGGCAATCTTTGGCAACTTCAATGTGTAAATGGGCAGGTAACATGGAAATCACAACTGTAGCCTTTTGAATTTCTGCTTTTCGTTGTTCGGCGTTAAAAACATCAAAAGCAATAGCGGTTGCATTTTT
>DALYCS010000012.1:19574-26445 GCA_031973615.1 Flavobacterium sp.
AAAAAAAAGATATATAAGATTATAAAGATATAATTTTATGATTCTTTGTTTTTTGTTGTGCTAATGCTATGGATAAATCACCAATAGTTATATGCAATTGTTCTTTTTCCGAGTGGTCCAACAAGTATTTTATAAGTGATGATGCAGAACGGCCCGCACCAATGACTAATATGTGTTTCATCTGTTACGATTAATAAAAATATAACACGAAGATAGTAAAATGTTATATTTATAAAAGTTTTTTTCTGATTTATATCCTCACTTAAGCCTAAAACTTTTACTACCTTTGAAGCAAATATGGAACAAATGGATAAAAAAATTCTTTTGACAGCAGCTGTATTAGGATTAACAGCAATAATTTTTGGGGCTTTTGGCGCCCATGCCTTAAAAAAAGTGCTTACAGAAGCCCAATTGCAATCTTTTGAAATTGGAGTACGCTATCAAATGTATCATGCTTTGTTTTTATTGTTTATTGGTGCCTTTTCCATGTTACAGGAAAAAGAGCGTTTCATCATTTTTTGGTTGACCCTTTCGGGTGTGCTCTTTTTTTCAGGATCCATTTATTTATTGGCTACAAATGAGCTTACTCATTTGAAAACAAAATATCTTGGACCATTAACTCCGATCGGTGGCGCATTGTTGATTTCGGCCTGGGGCTACTTGTTTTACTCGATTTTATGTAAAAAACCAACAATTTAAATGCTATCTAAAATTTAATTTATAATTTTGCACTTTAATTAAAAACACAACTTAACAAACAATTTATGGATACGAATGCCCAAATTACGAAATCGATTGCGTTGGAAAAATATGGAATTGAAAATGCAGCGGAAATAATCTACAATCCTTCGTATGATGTATTATATGATGCAGAATTAGACGAATCACTTGAAGGTTTTGAAAGAGGGCAATTATCAGAACTTGGAGCAGTTAATGTAATGACAGGAGAATTTACTGGTCGCTCCCCAAAAGACAAATATATCGTCAAAGATAGTATAACCGAAAATACTGTTTGGTGGCATTCTGAAAAAGCGGCCAATGACAACAAACCCATTTCTCAAACTACATGGGATGCGTTAAAACAAAATACAGTTCAGCAACTTTCAGGAAAAAAATTATATGTCGTGGATGCTTTTTGTGGCGCTAATGAAGATACGCGATTAAAAGTTCGCTTTATTATGGAAGTTGCTTGGCAAGCCCATTTTGTCAAAAACATGTTTATTCGCCCCACGGAAGCTGAATTAGATAATTTTGGCGAACCCGATTTTGTAGTAATGAACGGTTCAAAAACAAGTTTTAAAGACTATGCGGCACACGGATTGAATTCGGAAGTATATGTAGCGTTTAATTTAACCGAAAAAATTCAATTAATTGGCGGTACTTGGTATGGTGGCGAAATGAAAAAAGGATTGTTTTCGATTATGAACTATTATTTGCCTTTGAAAGGAATGGCATCTATGCATTGTTCTGCCAACAAAGGTAAAGATGGCGATGTAGCGGTATTTTTCGGTTTATCAGGTACCGGTAAAACTACTTTATCAACGGATCCAAAACGCGAATTAATTGGAGACGATGAGCACGGATGGGACGATTCTGGTGTATTTAATTTTGAAGGCGGGTGTTATGCTAAAACCATAGACTTAAGTGCCGAAAATGAACCCGACATCTTCGGTGCCATTAAAAAAGACGCACTTTTAGAAAACGTTACTTTAGATACGGCAGGCAAAATCGACTTTAAAGACGGTTCGGTTACCCAAAATACGCGCGTATCTTATCCAATCTATCATATTGATAATATTGTTCGTCCGGTTTCAAAAGCAGGGCATGCCACTAAAGTTATTTTCTTAACGGCAGATGCTTTTGGGGTAATGCCGCCGGTTTCTAAATTGACCCCCGAACAAACAAAATATTATTTCTTATCGGGATTTACTGCAAAATTAGCAGGAACCGAAAGAGGAGTTACACAACCTGAACCTACATTTTCGGCTTGTTTTGGAAAAGCATTTTTGTCTTTACATCCCACAAAATACGGGCAAGAATTGGTGAAAAAAATGGAACAACACAAAGCAACAGCTTATATGGTAAATACGGGTTGGAATGGCACCGGAAAGCGTATTTCCATCAAAGATACAAGAGCGATAATTGATGCTATTTTGGATGGTTCTATTGAAAAAACAGCTACAAAAACGGTACCTGTATTCAACTTTGAAATTCCTACTCAATTGCATGATGTAAACCCAGCAATATTGGATCCTAGAGACACTTATGCTGACGCTTCCGAGTGGGAAACTAAAGCGGAAGACTTGGCGTCAAGATTTATTAAAAACTTTGTTCAATATACGGATAATGAAGAAGGTAAAAACCTTGTTGCCTCAGGGCCGCAATTGAAATAAATAATTTATTAATTCATAAAAAAGTCCCGAAAATTTCGGGACTTTTTGTTTATATAAATCAGTTGTTATTTTCCTTTGTTTACTTCGGCTACATATTTTTCAAGCGCACCTGTCATAGAGGGTGTTCCTGGGCTAGGGGCCATAATGTCTATGCGCAAGCCATGCTCTAATGCTTCTTTCTGTGTGGTACTTCCAAAAACAGCGATTCGTGTATTGTTTTGTTTAAAATCGGGAAAGTTTTTAAACAAGGATTTGATTCCCGTTGGACTGAAAAAGGCTAATACATCATAATATACATCTTTCAAGTCAGACAAATCACTCATTACGGTTTTGTAAAAAGTTCCTTTAGTCCAATCTACTTTCAACGCATCAAGAGTTGGCGGTACATCGGCATTTAATTGATCTGAAGAAGGTAATAAGAATTTTTCGTCTTTGTATTTTTTTATTAAAGGCGATAAATCTGCAAAATCTTTTTGACCTACATATATTTTTCTTTTGCGGTATACCACATAACGTTGCAAGTAAAACGCCACTGCTTCAGACTGACAAAAATATTTTAAATCTTCGGGTACTTTATAACGCATTTCTTCGGCCACTCTAAAAAAGTGATCTACTGAATTTCTACTGGTTAAGATAATCGCTGTAAAGTTATTTAAATCGATTTTTTGAGCTCTTACTTCTTTAGCAGGAACACCTTCCACATGTATGAAGGGTCTAAAATCAACTTTCACTTTAAGTTTATTCTGCAGCTCAAAATAAGGAGAATTTTCTACTTTAGGTTCTGGTTGAGAAACTAAAATTGTTTTCACTTTCAAATTTGACATAATTTCTCTCTAATTTTTTGTAAACCAATTATAAATGAAATAGTAAGGAGCTATTTCAAGGGTGCAAAGATACAAAATAAAATAAAATATTTTGCGCAAAAGTAAATTTTGATACAATTTCAATGCTACAATATACGTAACCACATTTAGGGTAAAAAGCAGGACAATCAGCACCCTAAAAAAAGTAGGTGATGCTATAGGATTGTAAAATAAAATAATAGTAATGGGCAGTAATAGTAAACTCAAGTAGGTTCTATAATTTACTTTCAGCAAGTTAAATTGCTCATTGAACTCTTCTATTTTAAAGGCTGTTGCTATAATTTTCTCGATCAAGAATTTTGATAAGATGAAAACACTCAAAAAAGTAAAAACTTGAATATATAGAATGAACGAGTTTTTCTCTTGGGCTCCAAATTGTTGAAAAACCAATAAGATGAAAAACGAAAAAGAAATCAATTGCAAAAAAAACATCGAAACGGTAAATCCATCTTTCAAATTACTACTATCCCGATAAATTTTATTGTATTTGTCTGAATAAGCCAATCGAATAAACTCTGAAAAGCGTACCCAAGAAATCGATTTATTTACAGTAACTATGCCTAAGCATACAACAAATAATAGGGCAGCCCAATCTTTGTTCTCGGTAATTCGTTCGTGTAATTCAATTGCATTCATAGGCGCAAAATTACAAAAAATTGTATCAAAATGATTATTATAAAATTATTAAGAAATATCCACTCAAAATAGCTTATTTTTGCACGAAAATAGTATACTTGAAATGGCTAGAGGTATTGTCATCATCCCTACTTATAACGAAATTGAAAATATAGAAGCAATAATACATGCCGTATTAGCATTACCAACGGCTTTTCATGTTTTAATTGTAGATGATAATTCGCCCGATGGAACTGCTCAAAAGGTTGGTGCTTTGCAAGCGCAATTTGCGGATCGATTATTTCTAGAAATCCGTACAAAAAAAGCAGGTTTAGGAACGGCTTATGTGCACGGATTCAAGTGGGCCTTAGCAAAAAGTTACGACTTTATTTTTGAAATGGATGCTGATTTTTCTCACAATCCAGCCGATTTAGAAAAATTGTTGGCAGCTTGTGAAGCGGGTGCTGATGTTGCTATTGGTTCACGCTATTCGAATGGCGTAAATGTGGTGAATTGGCCATTAAGCCGCGTATTACTATCGTATTTTGCTTCGGTGTATGTGCGCATGATCACAGGGATGAAAATAGCGGATGCAACAGCAGGTTTCAAATGTTATAAACGAATTGTATTAGAAAAAATAAATTTGGACCGGATTAAATTTGTGGGGTATGCTTTTCAAATAGAAATGAAATACAGAGCTTTTGTTCATCAATTCGTGATTCAAGAAGTACCTATCATCTTTACGGATAGAACAAAAGGACAATCAAAAATGAGCGGAGGAATTATCCGTGAAGCGGTTGTTGGAGTGATAATGTTGCGATTACGAAAAATATTTAATAGACTATAATGAGTACATATTTAATTAGAAATGCTAAAATTGTAAATGAAGGTGTCGTTTTTGAAGGGGATATTTTAATTGAAAATGAATGGATTACAGAAATTGCCGAAAAAATTAGTCCAAAATCCTCTAAATGTGTCATCATTGATGCCGAAGGAAGTTATGTAATTCCTGGTGCTATAGACGATCAAGTACATTTTAGAGAGCCAGGATTAACCCATAAAGGTAACATCGAAACCGAAAGTAAAGCAGCGATTGCGGGTGGAATTACGTCATTTATTGAACAGCCCAATACAGTTCCCAATGCAGTTACTCAGGAATTATTAGAACAAAAATACCAAATCGCCGCTAAAAGTTCGCACGCCAATTATTCATTTATGATGGGTGGAACCAATGATAATCTTGAAGAAATATTAAAGACAAATCCAAGAAATGTCGCCGGAATAAAATTATTTTTAGGATCTTCTACTGGCAATATGTTAGTAGACAATCCGGAAGTACTTGAAAAAATATTTTCTTCTACAAAAATGCTTATTGCTGTTCATTGTGAAGATGAAGCAACTATAAAGGCTAATACAGAAAAATATAAAGAAGAATTTGGAGAGGCTATCCCAGTAAACCGTCATCATCTTATTCGAAGCGCAGAAGCGTGTTATATTTCGTCTTCAAAAGCCATTGCCTTAGCTAAAAAAACAGGGGCCCGTTTGCATGTATTTCACTTGTCTACGGCTAAAGAAATGGAATTGTTTACCAATAAAATTCCATTAGAAAAAAAGCAAATTACAGCTGAAGTTTGTATTCACCACTTATGGTTTACCGATGCCGATTATGAAAAGAAAGGGTCATTGATCAAGTGGAATCCAGCTGTAAAAACGCAAGAAGATAAAGACGCGCTTTGGAAAGCTTTGTTAGACGATCGCATTGATGTTATTGCTACAGATCATGCACCGCATACTTTAGAAGAAAAATCAAATCCTTATGCTACTTGCCCTTCAGGCGGACCATTAGTGCAACACGCTTTAGTAGCGCTTTTTGAGGCACACCACCAAGGAAAAATTTCGGTAGAAAAAATAGTGGAGAAGTTTTGTCACAATCCGGCTAAAATATTCAAAATTGAAAAACGGGGCTTTATCAAAGAAGGCTACTTTGCTGACATAGCCATTGTAAATGCGTATTTGCCTTGGAATGTTAAAAAAGAAAATATTTTATATAAATGTGGTTGGTCTCCTTTTGAAGGATATAGTTTTAAATCAAGAGTAACACATACCTTTGTAAATGGTAAATTAGTCTATGCAAATGGAAAGGTAAAAGATGAAAAAGCGGGCCAACGATTATTATTTGATAGAGAAGAGTAAATGAAAAAGGCAGTTTTATTTTTAAGTATGATTAGTTTGTTAGCTTGTTCTAATAATCCGGTTCCCAAACCTGATCGTTTATTGGACGATAAGGTAATGACTAATATTTTATACGACTTAGCATTATTACAGGCGGCCGATGGTTCTATGCCATTTAAATTGACCGAAAATAACATTAAAGTTAACTCGTATATTTATAAAAAATATGCGATTGATAGTCTTACCTTTTATCAAAACCAACGGTATTATGCAGCCGATATTCGTCAGTATAAAAAAATGTACCAAGAGGTTTTGGATCGATTAGATCGGGTAAAAAAACAAAATGAATCGTTTCCAACAACTAACAAATCCCCTAAATAACCTCTTTTAGATAATTTTCTTTTGGTGAAAAAATAATCCCGATTGCCGATTGAATTTTTTCTGAAGAATACAGGGCAGTTTCATGCGAAGACGCCGCGGTAGCCTGCGTTAATTTTCGTTTGCTGTTTGTAAAAGTAGCCCAGAGCCAATCCAATCGCCAAAAAAAAGCAGTTACCGTTTTGGATGCATATATAAATGGGCTTTTTGTTTTTAATAAGGTAGCCAGATAAATAAAGAGCTCTTTATAGCTACAGTTTTCTCCCACCACAATGAAGCGTTCGCCAGAAATGTTACTTTTCATGAGCGTGATCATCGAAGTAACTACGTCTTGCACGGCTACAATTCCAATCATGCCTTTTGTGTAAAATGGGATGCGTTTTTTTACCCATTGTACAAAAAGATCACTTCCTAAGTTTGAAAATCCGAATCCAAAAATTACCCCTGGAT
>DALYCS010000013.1:0-17275 GCA_031973615.1 Flavobacterium sp.
TCTATAGGGAATCTATTCGATAGAATTGTTATCTTTGTTTCTTGCCAAAAAAACAAAATTAAATGGGGTTAGTTACTGCTAAAGAAGTTGCCAAAGCGATTAACGCTGATAAATATGGGATTTTCGGAACCTTCACGGGCTGGGTCTTAATGAAAGTGCTGAAAATATCGGCACTTAATAAATTGTATGACCGAAACAAACATTTGAACGATGTTGACTTCTTAAACGCCATTCTAGATGACTTGCAAATCAAGTTTGAAATTCCTGAAGAAGATTTAAAACGATTGCCTAAAGACGGCGCCTATATCACCATTTCAAACCACCCACTGGGAGGTGTTGATGGGATTTTGTTGTTAAAATTAATGCTAGAGCGCGAACCCAATTTTAAAATAATTGCTAATTTTTTACTACACCGAATTGCCCCTTTGAAACCCTTCATTATGCCGGTCAATCCATTTGAAAATCACAAAGATGTCAAATCAAGTGTAGTAGGAATTAAAGAAACATTACGTCATTTAAGTGACGGCAAACCCTTGGGTATTTTTCCTGCAGGAGAAGTTTCTACATATAGAGATGGAAAATTAGTAGTAGACAAACCTTGGGAAGAAGGCGCATTAAAAGTGATTCGTAAAGCCCAAGTTCCGGTTGTTCCCATTTATTTTCACGCAAAAAACAGCAATTTGTTTTATTTCTTATCGAAAATAAATGACACGTTTCGAACGGCCAAATTGCCGAGTGAATTGCACACCCAAAAAGACAGAGTTATCAAGGTCCGTATTGGAAAAGCCATTTCGGTTGCCGAACAAAATGAATACCAAGATTTGGTTGGTTATGGCGAATTCTTAAGAAAGAAAACCTATATGCTGTCCAATGCATTTGAAACAGATGATTCCAAACTGCATTTGCCTAAATTATCTTCGTCAAAACCGCCCAAACAAATTGTAAAACCGGCCAATCACGGCGAAATTATTGAAGAAATAAAGGCTTTAAAAGAGGGTGATTTTAGACTGTTACAAAGTAAAAATTATCAAGTTTTTTTAACAACAGCTGAAAAAATTCCGAACATATTACACGAAATTGGACGTCTTCGCGAAATTACATTTAGAGAAGTGGGGGAAGGAACCAATGAAGCCATTGACTTAGACAAATACGACCAATACTATCACCACATGTTTTTATGGGATGACGATGCCCAAATGATTGCGGGAGCCTACCGAATGGGATTGGGTGATGGTATATATAAAAAACACGGTATAGAAGGCTTTTACCTGCACGAGTTGTTTCGTTTTGAACCCGAACTGCATGTCATGATGAGTCAATCCATTGAAATGGGAAGAGCCTTTATTATTTCAGAGTACCAACAAAAACCAATGCCGCTCTTTTTATTATGGAAAGGGATTGTGCACACCACCTTGCGTTATCCAGAACACAAATATTTAATTGGCGGCGTGAGTATTAGTAATCAATTTTCTGATTTTTCTAAATCGCTGATGATTGAATTCATGAAGTCGCATTACTACGATCCATATGTGGCGCAATATGTACATCCTAAAAAAGAATATAAGGTAAAACTAAAAGATGCCGATAAAGATTTTGTCTTCAACGAAACAGAAGCCGATTTGAATAAATTTGATAAAATTATCGACGAAGTAGAACCAGGCAGTCTTCGCTTACCGGTATTGATTAAAAAATACATCAAACAAAACGCAAGGGTAGTAGCCTTTAACGTCGATCCTTTATTCAACAACTCGGTAGACGGATTGATGTATATCAAGATTGCCGACTTACCCGAAAGTACCGTTAAACCCGTAATGGAAGAATTTCAAGCGGAGTTAGAGAAAAAAGATAAAGGCTAATTAATTAGCCTTTATCTGTTGTTTGAAATTTTCAAATGCTTCTTTGGAAAGAATCAATTTGGATTCAATTTTTTTCCCTTTTAAATAATTGAGCATGTATTTTGCTCGGTCTTCTGACTCTGGATGTGTAGTAAGGAGGTACGTATATTTATGCATCTCATTATCTAAAGACAATTCATACATAAAATCAGCAAAAGGTCGGGGATCAATTTTAGCCTTTAGCAAATATTGAACACTAACCATATCTGCTTCTCGTTCTAAACGACGATCATACGCAGAAGATGTAAGTGTATTAACCACTTGTCCCAGCTGACCACTATTAGCTCCGGTAGCCAGCGAAAGCAACACCGAAAAACCAATTTCTTTGGACAATTTTTTCATGACATGGTTTTGCTCGATATGTGCAATTTCATGGCCCAAGACACCTAGTAATGCTTGTTCGCTTTTGCTTGCTTCAATCAATCCCGTATACACCACTAAATGATTATCAGGCATGGCGAAAGCATTGATTTGACTGTTTTTAACTAAGTGTACTTTCAAACTGTCTCGCTCAATAGCATTCGCTTCACACAAAGGCAGCAATAAGGAGTCTAATGTTTTCACAAGTTCGTCATCATAGAGCACTTCTTCACTTTGTTCCATTTCAGACCAAATGATATCGCCTAAGCTTTCTTCTGCAAATACTTTCTTTTGTTCTATTTCAAAATAAGATACATAATCGAGTTGTGCCAATAGGAACCAACATAAAAAGAATCCGCCATAAACCACAAGAATTTTACTTATAATTTTCATCTTTTTTTATCATTAAATTGGTTAAATCACTAAATAAAAACAGTTTCGCATGAATTCCTTTTCTGGTTTTTGAGGCTAAAATTATAGTCGAGATAAATTCAACCAGGTTGAATAGCACCAAGGTAATCATATACCCCACATAGTAATTGGTTACCTTTTCATCATCAAATACAATTGAAACGGTCCACCAAAATCCGGTACTGTTCAAAAAGAACAATCCAAACTGCGAGAGTAAATTTTGAGTACAATGCCACTTTACAAACGGCGTACTTTTTCGGTTTCCTAAATAAAAAAAGATAGACGCCAATAAATTTAATATAGGTAAAGGCAAACCTCCAATAACAGCAACTAATGACATGAGATAACTGTTGGAAGCGCGTTCCAGTTCGGACTCATTTGGTCGGTAATAAAATGTAGAATTTGATATCATATTACAGATTTTTTTTAATGTTCCAATACCAATTGAGCAGTACTAATACTACTAAAAATAGGGCAATGGGTTTTTTTGAAATGAATTTTTCTACGAGCAAATATACTCTGTAAAAACTTGCGGTTTTTTTTAACAAATCTATTCCAATCCAAATAGGAATGACCAACATTAAGGCTGCTACAACATATCCAAAGGGATTCATAACAGCGGCTTGCCAAAAGTCGCCTCTCATAAGCAATGAAACCGATCGAGTCGTGCCACAAGAAGGACAAGGGTAGTTTGTTACTTTTTTAAAAACACACCCTATAGGCTGTTGGATATTTTCTTTATGATTGAAAAGAAAAAGCCAACCATAACCGAGTCCAATTAATGCTAATAAAAAAACATACAATCTATTTTTCTTCATTTGAAAAGGAGAAAATGGTTAAAAAAACCACATATAAAATGTGGTTTGTTTTTAGTATAACATTGCTTGATTGAATTTTTCAAGGTTTTTCTCTTTAGTTGCTCCTTGAATTAAGAACCAATCTACAATAGCCCAAATTCCTAGACCACCACAGGTTAATAATTTTCCTACTCCCATTCCGGTGTCTCCAATATAAAATCTATCAATTCCATAAGCTCCGGCAAAAATAGAAATCAATAAAGCTGTAGTAGGATCTTTAAATTGAACCATTTGAATCATTGGCCATTTTTCATCGTCTAAAGCCAATAATCTTTCACGTATAGCATGTAAATTATGCCCTTCAAAAAATTTAGAATTTGACATCATGAACATGTCTACTTTGTTTGCATCCATTTTAGTTAGTTTTTAGTTAGTTTATACGAATATAATAATTTATTGTATAAGTCTAACCTATTTGTTTTTGTTACAGATCATTTTGCATAAACAGCACAAATTTTATCCACTATGGTTTGCGCTAATTTTTGATGGCTTTCTATTGTCCAACCCGCAATATGTGGTGTTAAGAGCACATTATTTGCATGCAATAAATATTCAAACGCTTGTGGTTTTACTCCTTCAAACAAGGTTTCAAAGGATAATTTTTCATATTCTAACACATCCAATCCGGCCCCTAAAATTTTTCCAGCTTTCAATGCGTTCACTAGGTCTTCTGTAACCACAGAATTCCCCCGAGCGGTATTGATAAACCAAAAAGGCTTTTTGAATTTAGCAATAAAATCGGCATCGATCATTTTATCGGTTTGAGGTGTCCATGGCGTGTGCAAACTGATGATATCAGCTTGTTCTTGAAGCGTAGCTAACGAAACTTGGGTGGCATTTGCATCGCCTACACTAGCCAATATATCATAACACAAAACGGTTGCATCAAAGCCACTTAATTTTTTGGCAAAGGATTTACCCATGTTTCCATACCCAATAATACCGATAGTTTTACCTTCCAACTCTAGTCCGCGATTTGCTTCACGGTTCCAATGTCCCGATTTGACTTCATTATTGGCTTTATTCAATTGATTGAATAGAGAAAGTAACATCCCCAATGCATGTTCGCCCACTGCGTTTGCATTCCCTTCTGGTGCTGCAATGAGACGAATCCCTTTAGCTACAGCATAGTCACAATCAATGCTTTCTAGGCCAGCACCTACACGGGCTATAAATTGCAAATTTGTGGCTTTGTCTATAAACGATGCGTCTATTTTAAACCGACTTCGAATAACAATACCTTGGTAGTTTTCAATTTTAGCCTCAATGTCTTGTTTAGAAGATGTAAAATCGGCCTCGTTTTGAAAACCAGCTTGTTGCAATTGTTCCCAAAGTAATGGGTGATTGCTATCAATGTGCAGAATTTTAATTGGAGCTGTCGGCATACGTTACAAATGAAAAAATAAAGGTACGAGAAATTACAATTCAAAAAAAATGAGGCCTTTCGGCCTCATCATGTGTTACATATTTAACCAAGCGGTCGGATTTAATGTCGTTGTATTTTGTAATACTAAAAACTTAATCACGGCCTTGCCTGAGGCATCGGTATGAATTCTTCCTATGCTTTGTTTAATGCTTACTTTTTGTCCTTTGCTCACGCTCACTGATGCTAAATTTAAATACACCGTGATAAAATCTCCATGTTGTATGTAAACCGCTTTATTGTTAGCTGAAATGACCTGCACTTGCAACACCTCCCCAGCAAAAACAGCGCGAGCGGAGGCTCCTGCTTCAGTGGTAATTTCAATACCACTATTATGAACTGTTAAGTTTTTATGCACCGGATGGGGTTGATCACCATAATACTGTGACACACTACCTTTCACTACAGGCCAAGGCAATCTTCCTTTGTTGGCTTTAAAGTTATCTGACGATACTTTTCCTTCAGCAGACAACACAAACTTAGTGGCTTCTTTTGTCCCTGCTTTAGGTGCTGTAGTTCCTGTTTTTGCGGCATTCCTTTTGTTGGCAGCTGCAATTTCATCAGCAATTATTTTCTTAATTTGTCGGTCAATTTGTTTGGCCTCTTTTTGCTTTTTGTCAATTTCAGCAGCAATTTGTTTTTTGTCTTTTTGGATTGATTTTACAAGGCGTTCTTGCTCTTGTTTTTCTTTTTCCAATTCTTTTTTCTCTTGCTCGGTTTGAACTAAAACTTTTTCTTTCTCCTTTTTATTGGTTTGCAATTTTTGCTCGGCTTGTCTTAACTTTTGCTGTTTGGTTCGAATTTCTTCGCCTTGCATTTTTCTAAAATCGGCATACTGCTTCATGTATTGAATCCGCTTATAAGCCTGAAGAAAATTTTGGGCAGAAAGCACAAACATAACCCTGCTTTGTTCGTTTCGACTTTTGTAGGATTTAACGATCATTTTTTCATAATCTTCTTTCAAGACGGTCAACTCTCTGTTCAATTTGTTCATTTCGAGTTGGGTCAAATAGATGTTATCCGATAGCATTCGGGCTTGTTTTGCGGTAGTATTCAATAATTTTTGACGCAAAGCTATCAATCCTTTTTGTTGATCAATTTGTTTTAATACCGATTTTTCTTTTTTCTTTTCCGATTCTAATCGTGCTTTCTTTTCGGCAATTTCGTTAAGAATTTGCTCTTTTCTTTGCTCTAATTTTTGTTGCTCAGAAGGTTGCGCAAACGCAATTGAGGTGATGAAAAAGAAAAGTAGTGTTTTTAAAAATGGGTTCATGCACTTTGGTTTTTTACAAAGGTAGTTTTGTTTTACTAAAATAAAAAATTAATCGATTTGAATTGCCTTGTAATCACTTGGAATTGCATAGGTATAACTCAAGTTTTCATTAAATGTTGTGTTTTTGTATTCTATAGCAATCGAAATTTTCTCTTTTTGAGTGGCTTTTATGTTGATGGCGTTAGGTAAAAAGATGTTTTCTACTTGATTATACGAAGGATATTGAATTTCTATTGCTCTATTTTGACGGGCTTGAGTGATGGTCTCTTTTTTTAATAAATAATTGGCCGCTTCAAAATAAAATTCTTTTGCAATATCAGTTGTGGATGCCTGAGATAATTTGAATAATTTTTCATTGATTTCAGAAATCCAATTGCCTTTTGACAAATCATCGATCGCTTTTCCTAGAAATAGGTTTTGTACTTTTTGAAAATCAAGATCGGTCCCTAACCAATTACTAAGTATGCTGAAATCGCCTTCAAAGTAGGTGTTATTGATTTTTTCATAATAGCTCACTTTTGTAGGTGTAATCAATGCTTTTGCTACAGGAAATCCAAGTATTTTAATGTTGACCCAAATGATTTCATTTTTTTTAATGCGAATGTCTGCATTCAAAGAATGGGATTGCGATGGATCTTCATATTTAGCATTTGCTTTAATATTTACCGTTTTGAAATCGGATTCATTAGCATAATGTCCGTTGATGATTTTGGTAATTTCTGTAGTGTCTTTTGCTACAGCAGTGGCCACGGCTTGTTTTGATTTACAACCGATTACTAATAATGCAAAAACAACTACTGTAATATTTTTCATTATTTGATTTGTTTTAATTTAGTGGAATACCGTTGTTTATTCACTGTGTCTTTTAGATTTTCGCAACTGATGATTAATTGCTCATAAAAAAGTATTTCGAGCGCTTGATCATCTAACACAAAATCCAGACCGTTTTCTAAATATGCTTTTGCTTTTTGATAATTTTTCATTTGATTGCAACCCCATCCTGCATAAAAATAATAGTTGGGCTGCGTGGGAAATAGTTCGGAAAACGCTGTTGCTTTAGACACTAAACGTTGAAAATCTTGCTTTTGTTGTAGGACTTCCAAATAATACTGCATGCTATCTACTGCATCGGGTTTTTGTTGAATTGCTTTTTCAAAATAATATGCCGCTTTCTCCAAATCCTTCTTTTTCCAAAAGAATTTCCCTACTTCGTTAGCAACCGAAAGGGAAGCATCTGCATCAAAATAAGGAATTGCGGCATCAACTTCTTTAAAATAAACAGGATTATTAACCGCAAAAATTAAAAATTCATTGAACACGCGGTGCTTTATTTTGAAATCCATTTTAGCACTTTGCAATACGGTAAACATTGCTTGAGAAGCTTTTGTTCCCTCATTTGCATTTAAATAAAATTTCACCAAACTTACGGCAGCCCATTCCGAAGTCGGAATTTCTTTTTCCAAAGCTTTAGCTACTTCAAATGCCTTGTCTTCTTGGTTAAAACTGAGGTATAAGTTGATCAAATCGATATAATTTTGTTCGTATTTGGGATGCTCTTTAATTCCCAATTCCAAAGTCTCTTTTTTAGGTGAGGCAAAATCCGTTGAACGTTCCAATTTTAATTTATAAAATTCCATGGTTTTCGTCAAATGGCTACTTGCTTCCATCTCTTTTAATAAAGTAAGAGCTTTTTCTTTTTGATCGGTAGTCATGTACAATGACACCAAATCTTCTCGCATATTGGGGTCAAATTCAACCAATTTTTGAACCACCCCGATGGCCTTGTCAAACGCTTTGGTTTGGTAATAAACATCGTACAATCCGTTCCAATACCAGCGTTGTTTAGTGTCGATTTCAATAGCGCTCTTAAAGGCTGTTTCGGCAGCCACGTAATTTTTAGCGTCCAATTGATTTTTGCCCATTTCAAATAGAAAAGCGGCATTTTTAGGCTCTTTTTCAAGGGCTTTTTGAAGGGCAATAATGGCTTTATCATAGTTTTCAATCCCTCGTTGTGCAAGGGCTTCAAAAAAATAATTTTCTGTTTGGTTTTCTTCTAACGCAATGTCTTCTGGATTTTGTTGCGCAAGCGAGCGACTGCCAAAACCCAATAGCAGTAAAATAAATAAAGCGATTTGTCCTCTTTTTGACATTTATTCTAAAACCGAATAATCTCCGATACTAATGCTCGTAAATTTGCCATCAAAATTTACGTGGTTCCCAATCATGGCGTTATCTAAATTTGCATTTTTAATGTGCGCATGGGTTTGTACCAAACTGTTTTTTATAGTAGAATTAACAACATGACAGCCATTTCCTAACGAAACATTTGGGCCAACGGTAGCATTAATCAAAACGACATCTTCTCCAATATAACAAGGTGGAATAATGGTTGTGTTTTCTTGTTTTACACCAAAATCGATCAAATGTTCGCCATCGTTGTGTAAAAATCCGAGCATTCGCGTATTGGTTTCAACTGTAACATCTTTGTTTCCGCAATCCATCCATTCATCTACTTTACCAGGAACAAATTTCATGCCTTTGGCCATCATTTGTTTGATACCGTCATTAATTTGGTATTCGCCACCATGAATGATATTGTTGTCTAAAACCGATTGCAATTCATTTTTTAAAACGGCCACATCTTTGAAATAGTAAATTCCAATCACGGCTAAATCGGATACAAATTCTTTTGGTTTTTCGACCAATTCGATGATTTCACCATTAGGGTTTAAATTCACTACGCCAAAAGCTTCGGGCTGATCAACCTGTTTTACCCAAATAACACTGTCGGCCGATGTATCCAAATCAAAATCGGCACGAATTAAGGTGTCGGCATACGCAATAACTGCAGGACCGTTTAAAGAATCTTTGGCACACATAATGGCATGACCCGTTCCTAAGGCTTCATTTTGATAATATATGGTTCCTTTTGCCCCTAATTTTTGGGCAATGGCCAATAAATCTTGTTCCACTTTAGCGCCAAAACTTTCATGGATAATAAAGGCAACTTCATCTATTTGCTGATTTAAAACGCCCGCAATATCTTCTACTAATCGGTGCACGATGGGCTTTCCAGCAACTGGAATTAAGGGTTTTGGAATGGTTAACGTGTGTGGGCGAAGGCGTGATCCACGACCGGCCATTGGTACTATTATTTTCATATAGAATATGTTTTAAACTTCAAAATTCGGTTTTCAACATTGAATATTCAACATTTTTTAACTTGAAACATTCAACTTGGAATTTTGAAAATTGATTTATTATTTACTTATTTTATTTCTTGATGTTTCAATACTTTTTACAAAAATTGATATTAATTCATCGTTTTCTTTAATTGCTTTATCTATTTCAATTTCTTGACCTAAATATAATTTTGCTCTAAAAATAATCTTTAAATTAGAATGTGTTTCTCTGAGTTCCTTCAAAACAACAGATATTTTGTGAATAAAATCATTTCTTGATTCAGCACTTTGTGCTTCGCTATAATTCAAAGATGGTGCAGTTCCAGATCTAACAATTTGTCCCGACAAATGATTGCCTGCTTTTGTTGTCTTTACGTTATCCGTAATGTTGATGATTTGTACTGCAAAATCAATTAGTCTTTCGTGTAAATCAAATTTTTTCATGGCTTATATAATTATTTCTGTTCCTGTATACAATTTCAAAATTCGTTGTTCAACATTTTTAACAACGAATATTCAACTTGGAATTTTGAATGTTGAAATATCATAAACTTCAAAATTCGTTAATCATAATTGAATGGTCAACATTTTTAACAACGAATATTCAACTTGGAATTTTGAATGTTGAAGTTTTACTTCACCCCCGTACTACCAAAACCGCCTGCTCCTCTTGAAGTTTCTGACAATTCATGTACTTCTAGCCATTCGGCACGTTCGTGTTTTGCAATGATTAATTGGGCGATGCGTTCTCCGTTTTCGATGATAAAATCTTCCGTGGATAAATTTACTAAAATCACACCAATTTCGCCACGATAATCAGCATCAACTGTTCCGGGTGAATTTAAAACGGTGATTCCTTTTTTAGCTGCCAATCCACTTCTTGGTCGCACTTGCGCTTCAAAACCAATAGGCAATTCGATAAAAAGGCCTGTTTTAACAATGGTACGTTCTAAAGATTTTAAGGTAATAGGCTCTGAAATATTTGCTCTCAAATCCATTCCTGCAGAAGCAATGGTTTCATAATTGGGCAACTCGTGATTGGACTTGTTGATGATTTTAATTTGCATATTATTTTCTTCTGATGATCTTTACAATAGTTTCTTTTTCGTTTCGGTAGACAAAGTACGCAAAAAACAAGATTGAGGCAATACCAAACACATACGTTTCGCGTAAAATAAGAATGTAAAAAGAAATTCCGGAGAGTACAACCGCCAATCCTAAATAGGTGAAAATGGCTTTAGTATCATACGGAATGGGATATTTTTTTTGTCCCATCGCATACGAAATCATCATCATAGCGCCATAAGCAACGATGGTGGCAATAGCCGATCCCATATAACTAATGATAGGAATTAACAGCACGTTTAAAACCAAGGTTACTACAGCGCCTATAATGGAAATATAAGCTCCAATTCTGGTCTTATCAATTAATTTGTACCATACCGATAAATTAGTATAAATTCCCAAAAAGAAATTGGCCAAAACAATCAATGGCACCACATTCATGGCAGTCCAATAAGTTTCTTTGGGCACTAAAAATAATTTTATTACATCGGCAAAAACGATAACTCCTAAACATATGAAGGATCCAAAAATAACAAAATACTTGGTGATGGTTGCATAGGTTTGTGGCGCATTTTCGTTACTGGCATGGCTGAAAAAAAAGGGTTCAATTCCAAGGGTATAAGCCGTGCGAAACAACACCATAAACATCCCAATTTTATAACATGCCGAATAGGCTCCAATATCGGCCATATCTACATGCATCCAATCCAAAAGAATTTTATCAAAGTGTTCGTTGATGGCAAAGGCAATACCCGCAATTAATATCGGCAAGCCATAGCGCATCATTTTTTTCCAAAGCATCACATCGAACTGCCATTTTATGTTGAAATAATCGGGCAATACAAACAATAAGGTAACTAAACTTGCTAGTAATCCCGAAATAAAAACATAACCTATTTGGAAGTCGCTGTAATATATCGTTTGGATAAAAGCATTGTTAGATTCAGCCGCTAAATGGGGTAAAAACGCCAAGAAAAAGATATTCAATAACAGATAGATCAATACATTCGAAATCTTAATTAGGGCATACTTTATCGGTTTTTTTTCGGCTCTAATTTTAGAAAACGGAATAATGGCTAAAGCGTCGAGCGCCAATATCCAAATCGCAAAAACAATATATTCGACATTAATTTTAGACCAAAGCGCTAAGTTTTTCCTAAAAAGCAACAATACAGCAAAAAAAGCAATTGTAGACCAAAACATCGAAATGGTAGCGGTGGATATGACCTTGTTTTTATTGGATTCTGAATTATAAAATCGGAAAAATGCGGTTTCCATTCCATACGACATCACCACATTAAAAAACACCAAATAGGAAAAAATGACGGAGACTTTTCCCATTTCGCTCGAATCGGTTAAATAATAAACGAGGATTGGATTCAGAATAAAACTTATAATTCTGGGTAAAACGGTCGCTACACCATAAATAGCAGTTTGTTTAAAAAGACTTTTATAAAGGCTCATTCCTGATTTTTAGATTAACAAATGTAATTAAAACTTTGGTTTTGCCGAAGGATATTCGAGCATTGGTTTTTCGGTAACCTGTTTCATTTTAACATTAATTTCTTTTCCCTTTTCTGAAAATAGTAACATAGCCTCGTTTTGACCTAATGTTAACGCATTTTTAGGGCTGGTGTAAATTTGGGAATCGTCACGTTGATTGCCTTCGGTTTTGATTCTGGCGATGAAATGCAGCGCGTCTATTTTTTCAAAAGTAGTTTCATAGCCTCTGAAAATTAATTTCTTAAGTTCGATTTCTTTGCTTAGTGGTGTTTTCAAATCCACATAAAAGTTGATGCCCCTTCCTCCGCCACGCACACCTGCAACCCAAGTTTCATAGGAAGTTTGTATGGTGCTTTGAATGACTTTTTTCTGACTTGAACAACTTATTATTGTTAGCGAGAAAACTAGTAAAAGTAATCGCTTCATGTCGCTTTAATTTAAAAATTTGATGAAATGAAATCCTTTGGGTACAAACCCATGATTCATATAAAATTTATGCGCCCCAAAATTTGTGGAAAAAGCATCTAAAACAATCATATTACAATCTTCAGCAATGGCTTTTTGATTGAGATATTCGGTCATAATGCTTCCTATGCCTTTAGAACGAAAATCTTCATGCACCACCACATTGTCCATTTCCAAATATTTACCAGACCATAGTTTAGTTCCTATCCAAAATCCGGCCAAACCTATTGTAATTCCGTTTTCAACCACAATTAATTGTTTGTAATTGTTAGGAAGCATAGCGCTCAACAAATCATGGTACTTTTCGGTCGAATAATCGGGGTACAATTGTTGAATTAAGGAAAATTGCTCCATCATTTCATCAATTGTAGTCAATTCAATTAACTGTTGCATCTTATTTTTGAAGTAAATTTTCGTTGAATAAATTTAAAATTCTTTGGTATTCGTCTACCCAAGAATAGGTTCTTTTAAATCCGTGTGCTTCTACTGGAAACACAGCTAAATCCCAATCTTTTTTACCTAACTCTATGAATCGTTGCGTTAATCTTACAATATCTTGAAATTGCACGTTATCGTCCACCATTCCGTGAAGCATTAATAACTTGTCTTGTAAGTTATTCGCAAAATAAATCGGCGAACTTTTCTTGTAGGCTTCCGGATCGGTTTCAGGGAAATTCAAAATATTAGAAGTATAGCCGTGATTGTAATGTGCCCAATCGGTCACCGAACGTAGGGCTGCTCCGGCTTTGAATTCGCCTGGTTTGGTCAACAACGCCATCAACGTGATAAATCCACCATACGAACCTCCATACATTCCCACTCGGTTAGTGTCAATTCCTAAATTTTGAACCAAATAGCGCTTGCCATCCAATTGATCCGACAAATCTTTTCCGCCCATGTGACGGTAAATTCCGGTTCTAAAATCGCGACCATAACCATCACTCGCTCTGTAATCAATGTCTAAAACGGTGTAACCTAAATCGGTTAGCAAATTGTGAAACATATATTCTCTGTGATACGTGCTCCAATAATTGTGTGCGTTTTGCAAATATCCAGCGCCGTGTACAAAAATAACGGCGGCTTTGTTCTTGTTTTCTGCTTTGGGTTGGTACAAACGGGCATTTACATTCGTTCCGTCTTCGGCATTAAACGTGATGACTTCGGGCGTTTTCCAATTGTATTTGTTGAATGCTGGCGTAGTGGAAAACGTAATTTGTTGCAATTCGGCATTTGGTTTATTGGCTCCCACATACAATTCCCACGGTTTATTTTTATGCGAATAACGTACTAAAAGTGTTTTTTCATCAGGTGATACTTCTACTTCGTAGTTGCCATCATCCGTTAAAATACCCGTCATTTTTTTGGAAGCGATGTCCAATTTATAAAAACTCCTGTTGCCTGGATGTGTTGTAGTAGTTGTGAGGTAAAATGCTTTTTTATCGTTGGATAATTTCACATCACGAACTTCCCAATTGCCTTTTGTTACCGCTTCTTTTTTCTTGGTTTTCAAATTATACGTATACAAATGCGAGAAACCCGTTGCTTCCGATTGAAAATAAATCGTTGAATTGTCTATAAAATCTAGTGTTCCACCACCAAAACTATAGCCCGGAATTCCGGGTCCGCCAATCCAAGCCTCGTCGTGTTGATGGTCTAACTCGGTAATGGTTCCTGAAGCTACATCCAATTGCACAATCCAGCGGTGTTTGTTGTCTTGACTTCTGATTTCTAAAACCGCGTTTTTTCCATCTGAGCTATACACCGGACTCATCATTACAATTGCGGTTTCATAATCTATTTTGCTTTTTAAATTGTCATAATCTTGATAATATTGTGGCGCTTCTTTAATTCCAGTTAAATTGGCAAACGAAACGTAATACGTGGTGTCTTTTACTACATTGAAAATTCCGAATTTATGTTTACTGAAATTATCGGTCGATACTTTTGAACGTGCTTTTTTGCTTTGGGTAAACCCATCATCGGTGATGAAATGTTCTACATTGGTTGCAATTTCAGCAGGATAATCTGAAATTCTAAAGGTCACAAATTTTCCGTCTGGCGCAACTTTTATTTGCTCTAACGACGATTTATCGTAGAAAATTTCTTTGGGAAACTTTTCTTTTTTCGATTTGGATTGCGTTGCATACCATGCGTCTGCTTTTGCTTCATCGCGCACAAATTGAAATAATTCCTTTTGTTGGTCTTTCAAGAACGAATCTTCTGCTTTTGCTTTATTTTCTTTTCCCGATTTAATATTGGTCAACATCACCATCGAAAAATCTTTGGTATTGAATTGATACACGTTTCTATTTTGCTGAAAGAAAACAATATCTGGAGTAGTACTTCTTTGCACGGCACTAATTCGGTCAGCCGATTGAATGATTTTCTTAGTCTTTTTTGTGGATTGGGTATACGCATACAAAACGCCTTGATTGGTATAATACACCACATCGTAGTCTTTTTGCGCTGCGATGAAATCAACATCGTAAATAGGATTTGGACTACTAACTTTTTGTGGCGATTTGCTCGATTTGTTCCAATAATAGGTGCTGTTATCGATTTCGTTATTTGGATTCCAATCAAATAAAACGGTTTGCCCATCAATAGACCAACGGTGATTATCGGGTTGGTGTCCTATAAATTCGTCGCCTTTCATGATGTCTTCTAAACGAAGCTGTTGCGCCGAAGCCAAAAAGGTAAAAAGTAGTAAAACTAAAGACGTATATTTTTTCATTGGTGCGTTGTTATTCTTACAAATATAAAACAAAAAAAGTCCCGAATAAATCGGGACTTCCAAATATTATTTAAACTAAAATTAATTATTCAATGCCTCTGCTCCACCAACGATCTCTAAGATTTCGTTAGTAATCGCTGCTTGACGCGCTTTGTTGTAGGTTAATTTTAATTGGTCTCTTAATTCTGTAGCGTTATCGGTTGCTTTGTGCATTGCGGTCATACGTGCTCCGTGTTCTGCTGCAAATGAATCTCTAATGGATTTGTACAATTGTGTTTTTAATGATTTTGGAATCAAAGTCAACACAATTTCTTCTTTAGAAGGTTCAAAAATATAATCAGAAGCAACCACTTCGCCACCTACAATTGGAGCTAAAGGTAAAAACTGTTGGGTTCTTACAATTTGAGTTGCCGCATTTTTGAATTCGTTGTACACGATTTCGATTTTATCGTAATCGCCTGCTACAAATTTATCCATTAACTGTTGTGCAATCTCAGCAGCATTTTCAAAAGTTAATTGGTCAAAAATAACATTGTTAACTTCGATTACGTTATTGGTTTTTCGCAACACATCGTTTCCTTTTTTACCAATAGCAAAAATATCTACTTGTTTTCCTGCATACGTATCAGCAACTGCTTTTGCTTGTTTAATTACATTCGTATTAAACGCGCCACACAAACCTCTGTTTGAAGTAATTGCTACGATAAGTACTTTTTTTACTTCTCTTTGAGCTGTAAAAGCACCACCAACTTCTCCTTCAAGAGTTGCACTTAAGTTTTGTAATAGTTCCGTAAGTTTTTCTGCATAAGGACGCATTGCTGTAATAGCATCTTGCGCTTTTTTTAACTTTGCAGCAGAAACCATTTTCATCGCCGATGTAATTTGCATCGTAGATGAAACAGAAGTAATCCTATTACGTATTTCCTTTAAGTTTGCCATTTTGTTAATTTGTCAATGTGCCAATTTATCAATGTGCCAATTAATTGTCTAATTGACACATTGTCTAATTGACTAATTAATTATATTTTGCTGAAATTTCTTTCGCTACTTTTTCTAAAACATCAGTGATGTTATCATCAAACTTACCTGCTTTAAGCGCGTCTAAAGTATCTCTGTGTTTAGCGTTTAAGTATTCTAAGAAATCTTTTTCAAATTCTTTAACTTTTTCAACAGGTACATTACGTAACAAGTTTTTAGAACCTGCATAAATGATAGCCACCTGATCTTCTACTGTAAAAGGAGAGTTTAAACCTTGTTTTAAGATTTCAACGTTTCTTTTTCCTTTTTCAATTACGTTTAAAGTAACCGCATCTAAGTCAGAACCAAATTTCGCAAACGCTTCTAATTCACGGAATTGCGCTTGGTCTAATTTTAACGTACCTGCTACTTTTTTCATTGATTTAATTTGTGCATTACCTCCCACACGCGATACCGAAATACCTACGTTAATTGCAGGACGAACTCCCGAGTTGAATAAATCACCATCTAAGAAGATTTGTCCGTCTGTAATCGAAATTACGTTGGTTGGGATATATGCAGAAACGTCACCCGCTTGAGTTTCAATAATTGGTAACGCTGTTAACGAACCACCACCTTTAACGATTCCTTTGATAGAATCTGGTAAATCGTTCATGTTTTTAGCGATTTCGTCGTTAGCAATCACTTTACAAGCTCTTTCTAATAAACGAGAGTGTAAGTAGAAAACATCTCCAGGATAAGCCTCACGTCCTGGTGGTCTTCTTAATAATAAAGACACCTCACGGTAAGCTACTGCTTGTTTCGATAAATCGTCATAAACAATTAAAGCGGGACGACCAGAATCTCTAAAATATTCCCCAATTGCAGCACCTGCCATAGGAGCATATACTTGCATTGGCGCTGGGTCAGAAGCATTTGCAGCAACAATAACCGTATAAGCCATTGCGCCTTTTTCTTCTAACATTTTTGCGATTCCTGCTACCGTAGACGCTTTTTGTCCGATGGCAACATATATACAGAATACAGGTTGTCCTGCATCGTAAAATTCTTTTTGATTTAAGATGGTATCAATACAAACGGTTGATTTACCCGTTTGACGGTCACCAATAACCAACTCACGTTGACCTCT
>DALYCS010000013.1:17285-25883 GCA_031973615.1 Flavobacterium sp.
ACCTACTGGGATCATGGCATCTACTGCTTTTACTCCAGTTTGTAATGGTTCTGTTACCGGTTGACGGAAGATAACTCCAGGCGCTTTTCTTTCAAGCGGCATTTCGTATAACTCACCACCGATTGGACCTTTACCATCAATTGGGTTACCTAAAGTATCTACAACACGACCTACCATTTGTTCTCCTACTTTAAGAGACGCAATACGTTGTGTTCTTTTTACCGTTGAACCTTCTTTGATTCCTGTTGATGGCCCTAAAAGTACCACCCCAACGTTGTCTTCTTCTAAGTTCAATACGATAGCTTCTAAACCGTTATCAAATTGAACTAACTCTCCATATTGAGCATTAGATAATCCGTAAACGCGAGCGATACCGTCTCCTACTTGAAGTACTGTTCCAACTTCTTCTAACGATGCACCAGATTCAAAACCTGATAATTGTTGTTTTAATATTGCTGATATTTCAGCAGGTTTAATTTCAGCCATTGTGATATATCTTTAATGGTATATTAATTACTAAACTCTCTTTTTAAATTTTGCAATCTGTTAGCCACAGATGCATTGTATTGTTTGTCACCCATGCGTAATATAAATCCTCCGATAATGGCCGGATCTACAATATTTTGGATGGTAATATTTTTAGTTGAAAAGGTTGCAATTTTTGCTAATACTTTTGCTTCTAATTCAGGAGATATTGGAAATGCAGTAGTAACTACCGCAGTTTCTATTCCGTTAAGTTCATCATGCAAAGCATTATATTGAATGGCAACATCTTGCAACAACTCAAATCTTTTATTAACTAAAAGCAATTGAAACAAGCCTTTTGTTTCTTTTTGAGCAGAAGCAAAAATTTCAGTTACAGAAGAAAATTTAATTTCTCCTTTCACTACTGGACTCTGCAAAAATTCTTTCAATTCGGCACTGTCATTAATTGCATTCACAATTGAAGTCATGTCTGCATTTACAGCAGCTGCGTTATTGTTTTCTTTTGCACTATCTAAAATAGCTTTAGCGTATCGTATTGCTGCTCTAGTTCCTGCCATGATCTTAGTTTAATTTTGCATCACCTAACATTTTCTCTACTAATTTAGTTTGAGATTCTTTGTTAGATAATTCGTCTTGTAACAATTTCTCAGCAATTTCTAATGACAAAGTAGAAACTTGATTTTTCAATTCTGCCATCGCTGCATTTTTTTCACTTTCGATTGACGCTTTTGCTTGATCAATCATTTTTTCACCCTGAGCTTGCGCTTCAGATTTAGCATCAGCAATCATTTTTTCTTTGATTTCTCTTGCTTCTTTAATCATTAAATCTCTTTCGGCTCTAGCATCAGCTAATAATTTTTCATTATCTGCTTTAAGGTTTTGCATGTCTTTTTTAGCATTTTCAGCTGCTAATAATGCATTCTTTATTCCTTCTTCTCTTTCATTAACTGCATCAAGAATAGGTTTCCAAGCGAATTTTTTCAACAAGAAAACTAACCCTACGAAAATTACTAATAACCAAAAGAATAAACCTAATTGAAATTGTTCTATTAATTTTTCCATTATATAAAACTCTATTTAATACATTTTAATTTTTAAAACTACAGTTATAACCAACCGTTATAACTGTAGTAATTTTTTTGATTTACTAAGATGCGAATAACGCAGCGAAACCAATACCTTCAATAAGCGCTGCTGCAATCAACATAGCTGTTTGAATTTTTCCTGAAGCTTCTGGTTGACGTGCGATAGCGTCCATTGCTGATCCACCAATTTTACCAATACCTAAACCAGCACCGATAACGATTAATCCAGCTCCTACAAGGTTAAGAGTTCCTTCCATAATGTATATATATTTAATTAAACATTCAATTTATTTGCCAGTAAACGTGCTGGCTACTCACTTAAAAGTCCCTAGGACATTATTAGTGATGTTCGTCCCCTTCATGATGATGTTCTTCGTTTCCAGCTCCAAAATATAAAGCAGACAACATCGTGAAAATATAAGCTTGCAATGCCGCAACTAAAATTTCTAATAGTGATAATGCAAAAGCTAAGAAAAATGACAAACTACTTCCTAACCAATTTTTGAAAATAAACATCAAACCAATAATACTCATTAAAACAACGTGTCCTGCAACAATATTAGCATACAAACGAATCATTAACGAAAATGGCTTTATGATGGTTCCTAATAACTCAATAGGAGCTAATATAATTTTCATTGGAGTGGGTACACCAGGCATCCAAAAAATATGCCCCCAATAATTTTTGTTAGCTGTAAAAGTCGTTATTAAATAAGTAATTATTGCTAAACAAGCTGTAACAGCAATATTTCCTGTAACATTTACACCTAGTGGTGTTAATCCAAACATATTTAAAAACCAAATAAAGAAAAAGATAGTCAATAAATAACTCATATATTTCTTGTAGTTTTTACCAATATTTGGAATTGCAATATCGTCTCTTATGTATAAGATGATTGGCTCAAAAAATCTTCCCGCTCCTTTTGCGATTCCTCCGTTTTTAGCATATGATTTTGCTAAATTAGTAAACAAAAAGAACATAATTACACTTACTAAAAGAATCATGAAAACACTTTTAGTAATTGAAAAATCTAATGGTTTTACATTGGTAGGATGATGGTGCTCATCAAGGGTTACTTGTTCATCAGCACTACCAACTTTATAAATTTTGTTGTGAAATAATCTGTAATAATTTCCATTGCTTTCTGCTGCCTCTTCTCCATGGTGAAATTTAGAAGAAGAAAAAACATGCAATCCATTATCCCATACAATCACAGGTAATGGAAAACCAATATGGTGCTCTTTTCCTGCATCATCTTTCCAAGAAAATAAATGAAAATCGTAAGAATCTAACAAGTGATGATTGATGTATTCTTTGATTTCAGTTTTTAAATCTTTTGGCGTTTCTGCATGTTCCTCATGTGTTGTTGCTACTTTTGTTGTGTGGGCAGCTTCAGCATGAACAGCAGTTGAATCTTGGCTTGGATTTGCAATACTAATTAATGGCAAAAAAGCTATCAATGTAGCGGCTATAAACTGGAGTGGTTTTTTTGAAATCACCATATCTTTTGTAAACTTAAACTATGAGGTTTATAAAATTTGGTGCAAAGGTACATTTTTTCTTTATATTCCAAATTATATTATTGCGTTTTTTTGACTATTTTTTATTCAAAATTTTTGCGGTAAAAAGAGTTTCCAAGAGGAGGAAAAGAACAAAAACAGCGAAGAAATTGATTTTTTCTAGTGTATTTGGCCGCACATGAAGAATTGGTCGCACTAAAAAATAAGCAAATCCCATCTTAAGGCTGGTAGCTATCATGAATGCCATACCTGTATTGTCAAAGTTTTTATTGGCACTTTTTTGTACTACACCCAACACTACTACTGCGAGTATAAAAAATAGGCCATACAATTGCATAATGGAATAATAAAACCCCTCATTTTTATCATGCAATGAAGGCATTTGAAAAAGCAACAAATGCAAGGTTAAAAAAAGTCCTGCTGCCATCAATAATTGCAAATAAACCGAAAACTTATTGATCATTATTCATTTGTTTAACTTGACGAATAACATTGTAAAGAGCAAGAAAAACCCCTACGATTGTTAGTGTTTTTGAATACATAAGGTTTAGCATACCATATTTTTCATCCAACCATTTACCAAAATAGGCAAACGCAAAAATCACAATTCCCATTTGGATAGGAATATTAATTAAGGCTAGCCACTTATTGTTTTGGTTTTTTTTGTTAGCCATTTGTTTTGGTTTTTTTACCGATTGCAAAGCATTCGCTATTTTCTTTTTAAATTTTTTGAATTTGAAATTATAAATTTCTCCTGTAACTCATGATAAGCTATTTTCTTTTTGAATTCGTTGAATTCGAAATTATAAATTTCTCATTTCGCAGCTGGCTTCAAAAGTTGCTCCGGGCTCTACTGCAAGTTTTCCTACGATTACTTCACCAGAAATATGCGCTTTTGACTTTACATTTAACATCCCTTCCGCTTGTAATTTTCCTGAAAATTTTCCTTCAATATCGATGCTCTTACAAACAATATCTCCAAAAACAGCTCCCGTTGGGCCAATTACAATTTTTCCTTCAGAAGTGAAATTTCCTGTCAATATGCCATCCAGTCTAAAGTCTGCTTTGGTGCTAATATCTCCAGTAATAGTAGTTCCTTCCACTATCCTGTTCGTTTTTCCTAATAAATGATCTTGGTTATTCACTTTGTCAAACATTTTTGAGGCGTTTTTTGAGTTATTATTGCGATAATTTCAGCCATTCTTCAAATTTTTTCTTCATTTGAATAATCTTGTAATCTTCTGAAGACATGATGTAGGCTGCGTCTTTTATTTTGTAATTTTTATGTTCTTTCAACAACGACCAAATCGCATTGGCAGATTCTTTTGAGCTAAATCCGTGAATGACAATAAAATCATCCGATACCGTATAAATATCTGTAGACATTTTAAGTAACACGGCATTGGCGTCTTTCAAATATTTTTCAATTTTATCTGTTAGATTTTTTACTTCTTGGTCAAGAGGATATGCTTTTGGGAATACAATTTTCCATTCCGTTTCAGTTCCTTTTGTAAAAGTAAGTGCTTCCAATTTTGGCACATCCGATGCCAACAACTGTTCGGCTTGTTTGCCTTCTTCAACATTAGGATATGTTAAGGCTACATAATTTAATGCTTTTTTGTAGGCTTCTATCCCTTCTAAACGAGCTACAAGTTTTGCCTTGAGTAACTCAAATTTTGCCACGGTTTCTTCCCCTGTAAAACGTTGAATAATATCGTCAATTTCAGAAAAAAGCTCACGCAGTTCCCCTTTTTCAAATCTTTTATACAGTACATTGTACGCCAATTCTGGGTTGGATTCGTCTGTCACTACTGTACTTGGGTTTCTAATGATTTCAGCGTAACGACTGGTAGGATATTCGCTCAAAATTTGCGCCTTCATTTGCTCTGCTTTTCCGGGAGCAATTATTTGATAAATTTTATACAGATTGTACTTAGCTGGAAGCACCAATCGCTCTTCAGGATTATTTTTTAGCAATTGTTCCAATCGGGAGGCCGCCAACTCATTTTCTTTGAATTTTTCTTTATAAATAATCCCTAATTGATAATATGCAAAATTGCGAGCTGTAGCTAAACTGTCTATAAATTTAGTTTCCGTAGGGAGTTGTTTTAGATAAAAGTCAACCGTATATTCAGGAACTTCTTTTTTGGCAACTGCATCCGATTTTTTTTCTTTTTCTACTTCTTTTTCGTTTTCTTCATCAGCAGCAACAACATCGGTATTCGTATCCATAGACCACCGCCAATTGTCTTTTAAACTGCGCTTGCCCCACTTATTTTTAAATTCTTTTTTTCCATATGCTACTGTAGTGGTATTGTAAAAATAAAAGCCGCTTTTTGTGTCATCGCCCATATCAAAAATACCGGGATTTGTTTCTGGTGCTGAAGGGTTTTTTCCTCCTGCCAAAAGCTTGTCTTTGTCTTGTTTTAATACATTTCCTCCACCAGCATTACTATTTGCCAATACATTAGCTTCTTTTTCGGCTTTTGCAGCAGCTAGCTTGGCTTTTTGATCATCAGATTTTTTTAGCCTTTCAATATAATTTTCATAATAACGTTGTTGACCAACCTCGTTTAAAGCCACAATAGACAATATACTATCGTTTTGTTGCGCAATAGTCTCGTATTTAATAACATCGTCTAAATTGAGTCGTTTCTTTTTTATTTTTCGATGTTCTCTTGTGCGTTCTTTTAATTTTACCAACGTACTATCATAATATTTTCCTGCAAGGCTGTACTTTGAAGATCTGAAATAAATTTCAGCCATGTTTCTATAATTTGAAGCCACTAAATAATTGTCATTTGACCCTTTTTTTAGCGACTTATTATAATATTTTCTGGCCGAAACAGTTTGATCTAGTTGGTCATAAAACAACCCCATTTGGTGATACAGCACATCCAAATAAGGTCTATTTTCGCGATCTTCTAGTAATTTTTGGAATGCCGTTACAAACACCAATGTGTCGCCTTTTTTATAGTCAAACTGTTGGGCTTGTTTTATTTTTGCTTGAATTACGTAGCGTCGTGGTGCATTCCTTTTCATTTGAATGACACTTTCAAAAGCTGCAAATGCACTATCTTTATAGTGCAAGCTCTCATACAATTGGCCTAAAATAAATCCGTAACGCGCACGTTCTTCTATTATTTTTGTGGTAGCAATTGCTTTTTTTAAGGTGACAATGGCACTATCTTTTGCTTGAATGTTTAAATAGGCTTGCGTTAACATGGCGTGCGCATCCGAAAAATCTTGTCCTTCTAATCGATTATCCTCTAGTAGTTTTTTTAAATTTTTTATGGCAATTTGATCGTTATCAAGACGGATGTTTACTTTTTCTCGCCATACTTTGGCATGATATATTTTATCACTTAATGGATATTTATATAAAATATAATTTAGTGCCTCTAAAGACGGAATGATTCGATTGTCATAATAACGCGCTTTGGCCAAGAGCAAATATGCTTCATCCATTTGTGGGTTTTTTTCAACCCCGCCCAGATTCATAGAATGATTTTGAATGGCTTTTACCGCTTTTTCTTCGGCTCTTTCAAAACTTTGGTTTTTGGCTTTTTCTTTGGTTGTGGTTACTTCATTGCCCGAAACTCGTTCGATAGGCAGAATGTCCCAAAAATTATCTTGATAGGTGGTTTGTAATTCCGTCAAACCCTTTTCTAATGCAATGTTACCGTTATACAAAATATTGTATTCCGTTGTAACTGCATGGAAATTTCGATTGATGAATTTATCTTTCTTAACAGAGCAAGCTATCAAAAATAGAACCCCACCAATCGCTACTATATATTTTAATATTGTACTTTTCAAAGTAAAAACGTTTTTGTTTAAACTACTAAAAGGTCTTTTTAGTATCAACAGAATGGTAAAAATACGTTTCTTTTTTTGAAGTGAAAAAAAATAAGTCTTTTTTGTTAATCAAAAACGTTCTTTAGCCCCTTAATCACTTTAAAGGCTATGTCTATCTGATCGTCACCTACAATAATTGTAAACTCGTTTGTGGTAGAAATAACTTCATGTATAATGACCCCTTCCCATGCCAAACGCTGAAATATATAGTAATAAACTCCTGGTGTAGAAATATTTTCTTGCGGTAATTTTACTGTAATTGAAGATAAATTTTCAATTTTATGGGTCAGCTTTTCAGCTTTAAAAAGAGTTTCAATAATCGCCGAAATTGAAGCGCTCGTTACGATATTGGTTTCATTTACTCCGCGAGAGGACGTGTAAAAAATATCTTGCAATTTGTTGATTTCGGTTAATAATTTGGATTGATTTTCTAATAGCGTATCGGAAATTACAAAAGTGTAGTCCGTCAATGAAGAGCGCACTGTGATTTCGCCAATATCTTTTAAGACTTTAGAAATTTTATGATTGATTTTAAAATCCAATTCCTCCGACAACCTTTTCAATGCCATAACTACTGCTCCTTGCTTCACATCTTTGCCTAAATGCAGTGCAATCTCGGGCATCATGACTCGAGATAAAGAAGTCAAATTAATGATCCCCTGTGAAAGCGAATGCAATAAAAAAGGCTTTGATTTAATGTATTGTTCTACTACGGAAGAAATCGTGTTCATGTCTGTTGGTTTATTATATTGAATAGGGCAAATATAATAAATTAAACATTTTGTTACAAATATAACTTTAAAAATAAAAGAAGGCGTCTTCGATATGTTCTATAACAAAATCAGAAGTTTCTTTGTGAATCGCAACAATATCAAATCGAACGTCAACATTTAGGGATTTCCGATGGACATATTCGTTAATAGCTTTCACTAACAATTGGATTTTCTTTGGTTTCACAAAATCTTGGGGCAAACCAAAAGACAATGAGGATCTCGTTTTAACTTCAACTACAGCTAATACCGTCCCTATTTGAGCAATAATATCTATTTCGGCTTTGTCAAAAAACCAATTGGTTTCAAGAATGGTATACCCTTTTTTGATCAAAAAATCAACGGCCATCTGTTCTCCAAATTTTCCTAAATCATTGTGTTCTGCCATACTTAAAATTCCGAAAATAAAATTCCAAATTCCAAAAGTAAGTTTCAATATAGGGATTTGGGATGTTTATATGGTTGTTTAATCAAATTTTAATATGATTTCTTTTTCATTTACTTCAAGATCTACTTTTTTGCCTAAAATCAAAGTCCGATTATCCGTTTGATGTCCTGCTGGAAATTCAAATACTATGGGAATGTCATATTCTTTTGCAATTTCAGTAATGATTTGTACCTCACTTTGACCAAAAGGAATCTCGTTATCGTGCATGTCGGCCATACTGCCTACAATAATTCCTTTGACATTTTCAAAGTATCCATTGCGTTTCAAATTATGCATCATGCGATCAATATGATACAAATACTCATCCAAATCTTCAATAAATAGGATTTTGCCGTGGGTAGTAATAGCCGATTTTGAACCGAGCAAACTATACAAAATTGATATGTTTCCACCAACCAATTCTCCTGTTGCTTTACCGGGAATATCATAA
>DALYCS010000014.1:0-1352 GCA_031973615.1 Flavobacterium sp.
TTTTTTTGGGAATGCTCACGTATTTTGTGCATTTGGATAGTAATTCTACAGATCATTACAGCAAGCAAATTCTTTCAACTTCAAATCAAATCAGTGGAATAATTCAATCTGATATCAAGCCTAATGCACGATATGCAAAGTATTTTTTGGAAATTCAACTTCTGAATCATAAAAGAGCATCGGGACGCCTACTTTTGTATGTGGCTAAATCTTCAACGATAGCCTTGCCTATTGGCACTGAAGTTGTGATTCGGGGTACATTATATCCCATCCCAAAAGCCTTTAATCCGTATCAATTTGATTATGCAAATTATTTAGAAAAACAAAATATTTGGCACCAAGTTTACCTAAAAGGGAGTGATGTAAAAGTGGTGCGGTTGCATCGAAATAGCGGGTATTATTTAGAACTAATTCGCAATTCGTTACGGCATAGTTTTGACTTGCATGCGTTTGATTCCAAGACAAAGGCGCTTATTGATGCGTTACTATTAGGCCAACGCGTTGCACTCGATAAAGAAACCCTAATGGATTATACCAATGCGGGTGTAATTCATGTATTAGCGATTTCCGGGTTGCATATTTCGGTTTTGTATTTCTTTTTGGTTTTTATATTGCGTCCTTTACGAAAATTTCGATTTGGTAAAGAATTAGAGTTAGTTATCGTATTACTCGTGTTGTGGGTATTTGCTTTATTAACCGGACTTCCTGCTTCTGTAACACGAGCGGTAACCTTGTTTAGTTTTATGAGTATAGGTGCTTATTTCAATCGTTCTAAATCACTTTACAATGCGATGGCAGTTTCGGCACTTTTGATTTTGTTGTTTTCTCCCAACACGTTATTTGATATTGGATTTCAGTTGAGTTATGCGGCTGTATTGTCTATAGTACTGTTGCAGCCTTTTTATAAAATAGTTCATGTGACTCAAAATAAAATTGCCCGCTACTTTATAGACATGATTTGTGTTTCAATGGCTGCTCAGTTGGGCGTATTGCCTTTGTGTTTGTATTATTTTAATCAATTTCCTGCATTGTTTTTGTTGGCCAATTTAGTGATTATTCCACTTTCTAGTTTTGTATTATTATATGGTAATATACTCTTAGCGCTCAATTTTATTGTGCCATCGGTTGCGCTGTATTTGGGAAAGCCCTTGGCTTTTTCAATTCATTATATGAATGCCTACATTCATTGGATTGCTCATTTTAAATGGGGTGTTATTAACCATATTTCTTTTTCAGGCGTTATGGTTGTGACACTTTATTTTTTATTATTTTCGGCAGTTTATGGGTTGTATTCAAAAAAAGGCAAAAGGATTATTTATGTTGGGATTTCATTTTTTCTTTTTCAACTGAGT
>DALYCS010000014.1:1362-10385 GCA_031973615.1 Flavobacterium sp.
TCAAATGGAATGAAAACGAATCTTCAGAATGCATTGTATTTAATGAAAAACGTACCCTTATAGGAATTAAAAATAAAAATAAAATCATTGCATTTACGGATGATCCGGAGCAGCATCTGGTTACTTTACAGCATTATTTGAGAGGAACTTTTTCGGATACGTTACAGGTGTTTCCACTACAAAATGTACTTTCGTTCCATCAAAAAAGGATTTTGGTTATTGATAGTATGGGCATTTATAAAACCAAACTAAAACCTAGTATAATCATTCTTACCCAAAACCCAAAAATTAATTTAGATCGATTGATTAATGTAGTGCAGCCTAAGGTAATAATTGCTGATAATTCGAATTACAAAAAAAATATTCGTGCGTGGGAATCCACCTGTCTAAAAGCAAAAATCCCTTTCCATGCCATAGCCGAAAAGGGATTTTATCGATTGAAATAAATCTATTTTTTTGAAATGATTTGATTTGCTCCGTCGATCCAAACTTGTGGGCCACCGGCAACATAGCCTGTGCTTCCTAATGCGTTTAAATTTACTTTTGCGTCCGCTGTTTTGGCAGCACTCACAAACCAAACCGTAGGATATCCTCTTACTTGTAATTGTTGCTGAAGTTGAGCATTTTGCATTTTTATTGCATCAGCTTGTTCCTTTCTTTTGGGAAAATCTAATTCCACTAATACCACATTTTTTTTTGCCCACGTGATAAATTCAGGGGTTTTGAAAACCTCATTTTGCAATCGGATGCACCATCCGCACCAATCAGAACCTGTAAAAAACAAAAATAAAGGTTTGTTTTCTTTGATTGAAATATCGGTAGCTTTTGTTAAATCGGAATGCCATGTCAGTTCCTCTTGCGCCTGAAGGGATACGCTTGACAACATTAATAATGTTAGTAATATTATCTTTTTCATATTCTAAATTTAAATCACAAAAATAGACATTTTGAAATGCAAATGGATTACTTATTTTACCTCTTGCATTAATTTTTTAACCAAGGGCGAAATAACAATTAATACACCACCCAATATAAAGGCATAAATGCCCAGTTGTTTGTATCCGTCGGCATATAAAATTAATTTTTCCAAATTACTTGCTTTTTCAGAGGCTTCTGCAATATTAGCACCCAAAATTCCGGCAAAATATTGACCATATGCACTGGCTAGAAACCACATTCCCATCATCACTGCTTGTGTTTTTTGCGGCGATAGTTTAGTCATGGCACTCATACCAATAGGTGACAAACACAATTCTCCAAAAGTAATAACTAACCAGCCCAAAGTAAAGATGCCAAGGGAAGTTTTGCCATTCAAATCGGCAAAAAATTGGGTGTAATAAAATACCCAAAAACCACCCGCCAAAAACAAAAATGCCAATCCAAATTTGATGATGGTATTGGGTTCTATTTTTTTCTTGGCCATCCATAACCAAACCAAACCAACTAAGGCAGCAAACCCAATTACGAATAAAGAATTAGCTGAATTGTTGACGCCATTCGGGCTCAATTCTACTCCAGCAATCGTGTTGTTTAGATTATTAGCAGCAAATAGACTTAAGGAGCCACCACTTTGTTCAAAAAAGGCCCAAAAGAAAATGGAGAAAATAATAAATACTAAAGCGGCCAACAGTTTTTTATTTTCCGCACTCGAAAAATTCTTCATTTCGTATAATAAATACAATATTGAAGCCGGACCGATAAACATCATGAAATAATCGGTATACATTGTATTGGCTACCATAATAATGATCACAGGGATGATGAGTAATGAGCCTAAATAGGTAGAAATTTCTAAAATTTTTCGCCTTGAAGGCACCATCTCATGTAAGGGCGAAAGACCTATGGTACTTAATGTTTTTTGTGTTTGTGTAAACGTGAGTAAACTAATGATCATGACAAGGGCTGCAAAACCAAAGCCAACGTTCCATCTCAAGTGTTCTGGAATTAGGGATTGCCACATTGAACCTTCGGCAACGGCGATACATACATATCCACCAATTAACGCTCCTAAATTTACACCCATGTAGAAAAAAGAAAATCCAGCATCGCGACGCGGATCACCATCTTGATACAATTGACCAACCATAGATGAAATATTGGGTTTGAAAAACCCGGTGCCTACAATGGTAAAACTGATGCCGATAAAGAATAAATTTTTAGGATCAATGGCTAAAATAATACTTCCTAGAATCATCAATATACCACCCCAAAATAAGGATTTGCGTAACCCTAAAATTTTATCAGCAAACAAACCTCCAATAAATGTAAACGCATACACCCACGCCTGTGTAGCACCATATTGTAGATTGGCTGTTTTTTCATCCATTGCTAAATGTTGAACCATAAAAACCACCAGCATGCCGCGCATTCCATAAAAACAAAAACGCTCCCACATTTCGCTGAAAAACAAATACCATAATTGTTTTGGGTATTTACCTTTAAAATTCTGAATATCTTGTATTGTTTGCATCTTAGTGTATTCCTTTTTCTTGCATTACTTTATTCAATTGTTTCAATAATATAAACATCAATAGTGTGGCAAATAATAACAATCCGAAGTTTATCCAAAAAAAGTCTTGCTTGTTATCATAGGTGTCCCAAAGACTTGCTAATACGCCACTTAATTTATTACCAATAGACGTGGCTAAAAACCAGCCCCCCATCATTAAAGATGTAATATTTGTAGGACTCAATTTCGAAACCACCGATAGCCCCATTGGGCTTAAAAATAATTCACCAATAGTAATGACACCATAGTTTGCAACCAACCACCAAACGCTTACTTTTTCGGATCCATTTGCGCCCATATTCACAGCGGCAACCATTACTAAAACGGATAAGGCCGAAATGAGCAATCCGAAGGCAATTTTTGTAGGAGTTGATGGTTCTTTTTTTCTGCCGCGTAAAAAGGTAAAAAATGCAACTACTAATGGGGTTAAAAGGATGACCCAACCTGGATTAATTGATTGGCTTAAATTGGTGGCCCAAATCGAAACGGTTGCTCCTTCTTCGGGTAGCTTATCTTTAGCGACATTTCTGAAATACACTGGGTAGTCGACTGTTTTTTGAACTTCGCCGTCTACTTTTTGAATGCGAAAACTGGCATCATATAATTCAACGGTATCTTTTTTGTATTCGACTTCTTTGGCTAATTTTAAACCATTGAAAACCGTTTGAGTGGTTCCTGTGATTTGTCTGTCGGTGTATCGATCGGCCCAAGTATTCAATGCGGATCCATTTAATTTAAATACGGCCCAAAATAAAATAACAACGGCAAAAATAGTCAATAAAGCACCTATAGGTCTTTTGTCTTCTACCTTTGCTTTTACATATAAACTTCCGTAGAAAAAAATCACGGGGATACAAGCAAAAATAAAGGCATCGGTACTGTCTGAACCAAAAATATAACCACCTGGATTGGCTTCTGAAGTTACTCCTTTGATCAACCAACCAATTACACCAAAGACAGCCGATGGAACTAAAATAAAGAGTACAATTTTATAAAAAGGCATATCGCCAGGTTGTACCCCTTTTTTCTCGGTTTGATTTCCGTAGTGTTTTGTTCCCAATAGGAAAACAATTACCCCAATAAACATTCCGATTCCAGCTGCCATAAAAGCATATTGCCAACCTAATAAAATTTGTAATGCTGCTCCAAAGAAGTTACAAATAAAAGCGCCCACATTAATCCCCATGTAGAAAATATTGTAGCCTTCATCCTTTTTTTCTTTGAATCGATCTTCCGAGTAAAAGTTTCCTAATAAGGTCGAAATATTGGGTTTAAAGAAACCATTTCCTACAATAACGAGCGTCATGGCAATATAGAGCATAGTGATGTTATGAATGCCCATCATAAAATATCCGGCTCCCATCATGATACCTCCAATAACAATGGATTTTTTATAGCCCCAATAGCGATCGGCAATTAAACCACCGATAAAAGGTGTTAGGAAAACCAAGGCTATGAAAGTTCCGTATAAATCGGATGCTTCTTTCTCGGTCATGGCAAATCCGGCTTCTACATCTTTAAGGTATAAGGTAAAAATACCAATCATTAAATAATACCCGAAACGTTCCCACATTTCAGATAAAAACAAATAAGGCAATGCTTTAGGATGACTTTTCCACATGATATAATTGTATTAAAAAAAACAAACCTACAAGGATTTCTTGTAGGTTTGAAAGATATAAAAAATATTTTAATTCGATTAACCTAAGCCGTTCATCATTTTCTTTAATCTGGGAGATAATAGTGCTAAGATGATAGCAGCAATACCACATAAAATTACGAATACCATAAAGAAATCATATAAATTATGAATTTCGAAACCAGCAAACGAAGTGTTAGCGATTGGTAATTGTTCTTTTTCAAAAAGAGCCAATTGCTCTGCAGTTAAGGTTACTTTTTTGTCTAAAACATCTTGCAGATTTACACCTAATTTTTCAGCTTTTTCAAATTTATCTCCTGTTGCAGGAATAATGGCACCTAACGAACCCGCTAAAGCATAACCTGCTGCATTTGAGATGAAGAAAACGCCATACAATAAAGAAGCAAAACGTTTTGGGGCTAATTTACCCACTAATGATAATCCGATAGGGGACAAACAAAGTTCCCCCATAGTTTGGATTAAATACAATAACATTAACCATTTGATGGCTAACAAACCTGAGTTTCCAAGGTCTTTTACATTGTGTGCAATGATGAAATAACTCAAGGCAATTAAAGCCAATCCAATAGCTTGTTTTAAAGGTGAAACCGGTTCTTTCCCTTTAGCACGCAATTTATCCCACAATAAACTAAAAGGAAGCGCTAAAGCAACCACAAATAGTCCATTGAAGATTTGTACCATTGAAGGCGGCATGTTCCATCCAAAAATATGACGATCGGTTTGATTGTCAGCAATAAAGGTTAATGAAGAACCTGCTTGTTCAAATGCAGCCCAAAAGAAAATAATAAAGAAGGACACAATGTAAATTACCCATATGCGCTGTCTTTCTATTTTGTTTTCTGCAGAACTCATGATCAAATAGGCCAAAGAAATTCCAGCAGCATAAATAAATGGATAAATGATACCTTTGATTAATTGTCCCATTTCTACAACTGAGAAGCCAAATTCCCCAACTAAAACATATCTAAAAATAAAGAACAAAACAGCAAACAATACTACAGCAATTCCAATGGCTTTGCCGGTAAATTTAGCCGTTTGTGTTTCCCCTTCTTCAAAGTCATCAGTTACACTATTTTTTGGCAAGTCGCCAATAGGTCTTCCTTCTGGAGTAACTACATATTTATTTTTTAAGATAAAAAACGTTATGGTACCGATGATCATAGCAATTGAAGCAGCAAGGAATCCCCATTTAAAAGCGAAAATGTCTCTAATTCCTGTATCGGCGTCTTTTACATCTCCTACCCAAGGGCAAATAAATTGACCTAAAAAAGCACCAATATTAATCCCCATGTAAAAAATGGTAAACGCAGAATCTAACTTATTTTTCTCTTGTTTTGGATACAAACTTCCCACCATTGAAGAGATATTTGGTTTGAAAAATCCATTTCCAAAAATGATGACGAATAAAGCCACCCACATAAATATTTTAGCACTATTGATGCTTGAGTCAAAAGTAGAACCACTGATGAACAATAAAAATTGACCTATGGCCATTAAAGATCCACCAAACATAATGCTGTATCGGTTTCCAATGTACTTATCAGAAATGAACCCGCCTAATAATGGGGTTAGATAACACAAAGCTAAGAATCCGCCATAAATAATGGCTGCATCGGCTTCTTTGATTAATAACGAATTCACCATAAATAAGGTTAAGATTGCTCGCATTCCGTAGAAATTGAATCGTTCCCACATTTCGGTTCCAAATAATACCCACAGGCCTTTTGGATGACTTTGTTTTGCTGCTACTTCGCTCATATAATTTTTTTTAGTTATTGGTTGGTTATAGTTTTTCTTTGATGAAATTGGTCATTTTGGTATACAATTGTAAACGTGTTTTACCGCCATAAATTCCGTGGTTTTTATCAGGATAAATGGCCCAATCAAATTGTTTGTTGGCTTGTACTAATGCTTCAACCATTTTCATGGTATTTTGTACATGTACATTATCATCAGCTGTTCCATGCACTAGTAAAAAGTTTCCTTTTAATTTGTTGACATGGTTGATGGGTGAGTTGTTGTCGTACCCACTTGCATTTTCTTGTGGGGTTTGCATATAACGCTCTGTGTAGATACTGTCATAATTTCTCCAAGAGGTTACGGGTGCTACGGCTATCGCCATTTTGAAAACATCAGCACCTTGGAACAAACAGTTTGACGACATGAATCCGCCATAACTCCAACCAAAGATTCCAATTCTTGACGCATCAACAAAATTATATTTTCCAAATACTTTTGCCGCATCAATTTGATCTTCTACTTCATATTTTCCCAATTCTTTTTGCGTACATTTTTTGAAAGCAGCTCCTTTGAAACCAGTACCTCTTCCGTCTACACAGGCTACAATATATCCTTGCTGTGCTAACATCATAAACCAATAGTCATCGGCACCGTTCCAATCGTTATTCACTTGTTGTGATCCTGGTCCAGAATATTGATACATGAAAACCGGATATTTCTTTGTCGCATCAAAGTTTTTAGGCTTGATCATCCATGCATTTAATTGGTGACCTTTTTCGGTTGTAACGACAAAAAATTCTTTAGGCGCAACGTCGTATTTTGCTAATTTTTGTTCAACTCCTTCATTCGAAACAATAGTTTTTATGGATGCTCCAGTTTTGGATTGGTTTAACGTGTAGGTAGGTGCTACTGTGGCACTCGAATAGGTATTGATAAAATATTGAAAGTTTGGACTAAAAGTTGCCGAGTTGGTTCCTGTTTTAGAAGACAAACGCACTTTTGATTTGCCGTCAATTTTAATGGCATAGATGTCTCTATTGATGGATCCATTTTCTACTGATTGGTAATAAATCATGCCTGATTTTTCATCAAATCCATAGTAGTTTGTTACTTCCCATGGCCCTTTAGTAATTTGTTTTTTTAATTTACCGGTTTTGTCATAATGGTAAATATGATTGTAACCGTCTTTTTCTGAAGTCCAAATAAAACTGTTGTCTTTTAGGAATGTTAAATTATCGGTAATATCAATGTAGGCATTGTCTTTTTCGTTCAATACAATTTGGGTGCTACCTGAAGTGGCATTTACAAAATGGAGGTCTAAATTATTTTGGTGACGGTTCATTACTTGAACACTTAATACAGCCGCATCGTTGGTCCATTTAATTCTAGGAATATAGAAATCTTGGTAGTTTCCTAAATTAACAAGTTTCGAATTGTTAGACTTTACATCATATAAGTGTAAAGATACTTCCGCATTTTTTTCGCCTGCTTTCGGATATTTGAAAACCGATTGTGTTGGATAAAGTCCTTGGTTGTAGATGTCCATTGAAAATTCGGGTACTTGTGATTCATCAAAACGAATGAAAGCTATTTTGGTTCCATCTGCATTCCAATCATATGCTTTTACAAAAGCAAATTCTTCTTCATATACCCAGTCAGTTATTCCATTGATGATAGCATTTTTCTTTCCATCAGTCGTTATTTGCGTTTCTTTATTTGAAACCAAGTCTACGATGAATAAATTGTTCTCAAAAGCATAGGCCACTTTAGTTCCATCTGGAGAAAAAGTAGGTTCTTGTATGGCTTTATCAGTAAATTTTGAGATTTTTTTAGAAGCAATATCGTATACAAAATAGTTGGCTGTAAAAGAGTGTCTAAAAATGGAGTTGGAATTGGTTGCCAATAATATTCTTTGTTCTTTGGCATCAAATGTATAGCTGTCAATAGATTTTAGTTCCGAATGATTTTTTGTATCCAAAAGTGTACTCACTTTTTCTAATGTAGCAAAATCATACAAGTCAATTTGGAAACTTTTTGAGGCACGATCAAAATTCAATACGGTGTATTGGTTGGTGTTTTTCATGGCGTTCAATTCGTCCATCCCTTTGGTACGAAAAGCGCCACCCCAAATTTCTTCTAACGTTATTTTTTGTTGTGCAACAACTGATACTGAGCTTGCTACCCATAAAAAGAGCAAAAATGTTATTTTTTTCATAAATTTATTCTTTAAAAACAGTCCAATTTTAGTGAAAATATATGAAATAACCACAATTTTAACCCAAACTTTTTTAATAAATAAAAAGATCCAAGAGTTTCATAATTGATTTTTTAATTGATTACAAATTTTTTCCCCCACATTTTATGTGATTCGTTGCCAATACCGAGGGTTGATTTAGTGTAAACTAAATATCCTTCAGTCTGTTCGCTATTCGTGTATATTAATGTTGGATGCCAGGTAGAGCTTGTTTCTGTGTTCAATGGAATGCCATAATCAGTGATAAGTTGTTTAGGAGGTTCGGTCCAGTTTATTCCATCTGTTGGATGCCAGGTACCTTAATAAGATAAAATATATTTTTAGGAATGCCATAACAAATGATGTAATGCAATTATTAATTACATTTATCATCGTGCAGCTAAAACAACTAAAAAGTTTGAACAATATAAAAATACAACGGCATTCCAACCGTTATATTAACTGGAAATGTTATAGCTAAAGCCATGGGTAAAAATAATCCAGGATTTGCTTTTGGAACGGTGTTTTTCATTGCTGCCGGAACTGCAATGTAAGAAGCACTTGCTGCTAATATTGCAAAAATAAATCGATTGGCTACATCCGAAGTCACCCATCCACTTACTAAAGCAAATAAACAGCCATTGAATAGGGGAATGATAGCTGCAAAAACAAATGGAAACCATCCATGCGCAAAAAAGGATTTCAGTTTTTTACCGCTTGTAATTCCCATGTCTAATAAGAATATTGCTAAAAATCCTTTGAATAAATCATTTGTAAAAGGTTCTATACCTTGTGCTTCTTTTGCTGAAGTAAGATATCCTATAATTAAACTTCCTAATATAAGTAGTACACTACCATTAGTGAAAGAGTGTTTCAGGATA
>DALYCS010000014.1:10504-19920 GCA_031973615.1 Flavobacterium sp.
TTATGAAATAACGAAATCAAAACAAGACCCACGATGATGGCAGGGGATTCCATTAATGCCATTATTGCAACCATATTTCCATGCAGTTCTAATTGATGGGAATCGAGGTATGAAGCAGCAGTAATAAATGTAACAGCACTGATTGATCCATATGCCGCTGCTATTGCCCCCGAATCAAAAACACTCAGTTTGTGTCTTAGAATAAAAAAGGTATAGAGTGGAATAATTATTGAGATGAAAATTCCGAATAACATCGACCAAATTATTTCATTGGTAATGTTTTCATGCGAAAGTTCCTGACCACCTTTAAATCCAATCGCAAAAAGAAGGTATAAAGAAATAAATTTTGATGAATTTTGTGGGATTTCTAAGTCACTTTTTAAGTAAACGGCTATGATCCCTAAAATGAAGTATAATAAAGCTGGATTGGTTAAGTTTTCTAATAATAAGTCTAAATTCATGGTCGTATTTAATTATTTGTAGCTCTAGATAATCTGTCGTTTATTGTACGACCTAGTCCTTCATCAGGAAAACGTTCTGCAATAATTAGGTCTAAATTCATAGCGTCTAATTCATGTAAGGACGCATACAAATTTGCTGTTGCAATTTTCAAATCGCCTTCATGAGAAATTGTTTTTTGTTGATCTAATGGAATATTTTGTATGGTTTGCTGAAATAGGAGCACCCCTATTTTCTTATTTTTCCATCGATTCAACTCTTCGTGGATGTTTGTGGTAAGGATTGTTTTTGTAGTAGGGGCATAATGTTTTTTAAACATTCCGGGCGTGGTAATTTTTTTTTGGTTTGCATTTAACAAGGCAACTTTGCCTATTGTTTTTTCAATTTCTTCAACGGAAATAGCCCCTAATCTATAAATGATAGGCTTATTTTTTTTAAACCCAACAATAGTAGATTCTACTCCTGCACTGCACGAACCTCCATCTAATACCATCTCAATTTTAGTGTCAAAATAGTCATTAACATGTGTTGCAGTTGTGGAACTTATTCGGGTAAATGGATTGGCACTAGGGGCAACTAGAGGAAAATCAATGGATTTTAATAATGCTAATGTCAAAGGATGATTTGGAACTCTAACAGCAACGGTGTTTTGATTGGCAGTTACCAGATTTGAAATTTTTTTTTGTTTTTTTACCAGTAAGGTAAGTGGCCCAGGCCAAAATTCTTTTGCTAATTGAAGGGCCATCTCTGGAATATCTTCCCCTATTTTATGGATTTCTTCATAATCTTTAATATGGATAATAAGTGGATTAGTTATAGGTCTTTCTTTTATGTCAAATATTTTGCGAATAGCACACTCGCTTAACGCATTTGCTGCTAATCCATAAACGGTTTCAGTTGGAATGCCAACAATACCTTCGTTTTTTAAAAATTGTGCCGCTAAATGAATGTCAGTACTTATCATTGGTATTATTTATGGGTTACAAAAATCACAATACATTGGATCTTCTGTTGTTTTTTTTAATGGAAATTTTTTAATGAATTCAAAATCACATTTTTTACATTGATAAATGTGAGCTGAGGTCGATCGGGTTGGCATTTGACAGCGATTGCATAATAGCCCGGCTTCAGTTCTAACCACACCAAATCCAGGAAATTGACAGTTTGGACATGCTGCATTTATTTTTTGTATTAATTTCAAGCCAACTTCTTTTATGATTTTCATTCGAGTTGGATTATAAAGAGCTCTCATGTCGGTTTCAATAAAACAAGAAGATTGGTCTTTTGTAACATAGTCATAGGCTTTTTGCAAGGACTCTATGTCTTGAATTCCTTTAATAATTTTTGTCCAGCCTAATTGTTTGTTTTTTAAGATTACTGCATGTGAAGGGAATTTTGTTTTTTTAATAAATTCTTCCAATTGTTTATAGGAATGAATTTCCTGAGCGTCAAAATTTGTTTCTAAACTTAAAACACGTTCTACAATTTCTAGTTTATTTTTTTTGTCATATAACATTATTAGTTCATCATTGGTTGGACAAAAAAATACAGTGGGATGGTTGCCAAATGATCCTTCAGTAGCTAATGCTAAATCCATTCCTTCTTCTTGCAAAGCAATGTTGCATTTTGAGCGTAAAGTTTCTAATGCACTATCTTTTCTTTCGATTTCGCCACTAAAGGTTCCTAGCGAATCGGTATCAAATTTTATGGGAAGTTTATGAGTTAATTGGAATTCTTTTTCAAAAAGCGGACCCAATACCAATTCTTTGGAATGTTTAGTTACTATTAATAATTCTCGATCTCTAAATAGAGTTTTATTATTATTATTATTATTATTATTCATATTTTATCTCAATAAAAGAATCAATTACTAAATTTTTATTTTGATTCTTTGCTTGCGAAATTATAGTTGAAATATCTACTAAATTTTCTTTTAATTCCTCAACTCTTTTTAAAGCGTTTTGATCGTCACTGCCAAACCGAATTTGAGAACTAAAATTTTTTACTTTATTAAACTGTATGTTTTTTGTATACATGTCCATTAAGATTTCATGGGCATCAGATGCAGAAAAATTACCGTTGATTAATTTGATTTTTTTATTCATTTTTAAAGGTAGTATTAGACAAATGATGAATTAATTTTATTACTAAAAGCATTACAACTATCGCAATACTTATTAAAAGGTACTCAATAATCAAATGAGTTGTGGTGCTGATTTTGAAAAAGAGAACTACTTCAATTAGAATACAACTCAAAATAAGAAGTTGTGTGTAAATTTTATTCATTGCTTCATTTTATATTGCAAATTACCAGAATATTTTTTATATATTTTTATTTATATTTGCAATAATTATTATAAATATTTTTTATGAATTATACACTTAATCAATTACGCATTTTTGTTAAAGTGGTTCAATTACAAAGTGTTACTAAGGCTTCAGAAGAGTTGCACTTAACTCAGCCTGCTGTTTCTATTCAGTTGAAGAATTTCCAAGAACAATTTGAAATTCCGCTGACAGAAGTTGTGGGAAGAAAAATTTTTGTTACAGAATTTGGAAAAGAAATTGCGGTTGCTGCAATTGAAATTTTAGAGCAAGTAAACACGATAACACATAAAACGTTGGCCTACAAAGGGCAATTGACGGGAAAAATAAAACTATCAATTGTCTCCACTGGAAAATATGTAATGCCATATTTTTTAGCTTCTTTTTTAAAAAATAATCCTGGGGTAGAATTGGATATGGATGTAACCAATAAAAATAAAGTTCTAAAAAGTTTGCAAAATAATGATGTGGATTTTGCTTTGGTTTCCATTTTGCCTGAAAACCTCAAAGTTGAAAAAATAGATTTAATGCAAAATAAACTTTTTTTTGTGGCGAATAATGAGTTTGATCCAAAGGGTACTAAACCGGGAGTTATTTTTAATGAAACCTCTTTGGTGTTTAGAGAAAATGGTTCAGGTACACGACAAACTATGGAGCGGTTCATTGTGCAAAATGCAATAGAAGTTCAAAAAAAAATGGAATTGACCTCAAATGAAGCAGTTAAACAAGCTATTTTAGCCGGATTGGGTTGTTCTATTATGCCCTTAATTGGGATTCAAAAAGAGATACAAAATAATGACCTACAAATTATCCCTATCAAAGGATTACCAATTAAGACCAATTGGAGTTTAATTTGGTTAAAAGGTAAGAAACATAGTCCGGCCGCATCAGCATATTTAGCCTATTTAGAAGCGGAAAAAAACACAATAATTAATACCCATTTTAGTTGGTATGAAACTGTTTAACAATTAGCAATGCCTCCCTATATTTCAAAATATTAGAATTCACTATCTTTGTGCTTCAATTTTTATCCTATGCAACAAAACGTAAAAGGCTTTTCAAAACTTTCTAAAGAAGAAAAAATCAATTGGATTACGACAACTTATTTTTCAAATCCAATAGAGGCAAAAGACATCTTACTGAATTACTGGAATACCAACGAGAGTTTGCAGAAATTGCACGACGAGTTCATCGAAAATACGCTCACAAATTTTTATTTACCTTATGGAGTAGCACCTAATTTTACGATCAATGGGAAAAGCTACACAATTCCTATGGCAATTGAAGAAAGTTCGGTAGTAGCAGCTGCATCAAAAGCAGCTAAATTTTGGGGTGAACGTGGCGGATTCAAAACAACTATAATCAATACCGAAAAAATTGGGCAAGTACATTTTCTTTTTCAAGGATCTTTCGAAAAATTGACAGCTTTTTTTCATCATATCAAACCAATTATCTTTTCTGATACGGCCGAAATTACCAAAAATATGGAAAAAAGAGGCGGTGGAATTTTGGATATTGAATTGAAAAATAAAACTCAGGAAATTGAAAATTACTACCAATTGCATGCTACTTTTAATACAAAAGATAGTATGGGAGCCAATTTTATCAATACTTGTTTGGAACAATTTGCCAAAACCATAGAACAACAAGCGCTTGAATATGCCAATTTTACTACAGAAGAACGTTCGGTTCAAATTGTAATGAGCATTTTAAGTAATTATGTTCCTAATTGTTTGGTGCGTGCTGAGGTATCGTGTCCAATTGATCAACTATCGGAAACAGAAGCTATTGATGCACACGAATTTGCGCAAAAATTTGCTACAGCGGTCCGCATCGCCGAAATTGAGCCTTATCGAGCTGTAACGCATAATAAAGGTATCATGAACGGAATTGATGCAGTAGTACTAGCTACAGGGAATGATTTCAGAGCAGTTGAGGCAGGTATCCATGCTTTTGCGAGTAAATCGGGTCAGTATTCCAGTTTATCACACGTCTCCATACAAGATGGAATTTTTACTTTTTGGCTGGAAGTGCCATTGGCATTAGGGACAGTAGGTGGCCTCACTTCATTGCATCCTTTGGTCAAATTTTCAATGGAATTGTTAGGCAAACCTTCTGCTGAAGAATTAATGCAAATTGTAGCTGCAGCTGGTTTGGCACAAAATTTTGCGGCTCTTCGTTCGCTAACGACTACGGGTATTCAGCAAGGGCATATGAAAATGCATTTGATGAATATTTTAAATCAGCACCAAGCCACAAAAGAAGAAAAACAAAAAGTATTGGATTATTTTAAAGAAACCACCATTTCACACAGTTTAGTGGTAGATTATTTAGAAAATATCAGAAAGTAATGGCGTCGCAAACCTATTATAGCAACGGTAAGTTATTACTCACAGGTGAATATGTAGTATTAGATGGTGCCGAATCTTTAGCTGTACCCACTCGTTTTGGTCAAAATCTTGTGGTCAATGAAGGAAAATCAGATGGTGTGCAATGGACCAGTTTTGATGCTGATCAAAGCATATGGTTTACAGATACTATTGCTTTTGATGCTATCAAAAATAGAATAGGGTCTGACCCTAATGACCCAGTTAAAAATACGCTGATTGAAATCCTGTATCACGCCCATATTCTAAATCCGAAAGTATTATCGAATAAAGGTTATGAAGTTGAAACCCATTTGACTTTTCCAAGAAATTGGGGTTTAGGCACATCTTCAACATTGATCAATAATATTGCACAGTGGTTTCAAATTGATGCTTTCAAATTGTTGCATGCTAGTTTTGGGGGCAGTGGATATGATATTGCATGTGCTCAAACTAACCATGCCATTGTATATCAATTAATTGAAGAACTGCCTTCCTTTACTCCCGTGCCTTTTGAACCTTTCTTTAAGGCGCATATTTATTTCGTTTACCTGAATCAGAAGCAAAGCAGTAAATCGGCTATAGCAAATTACTTGACGCAACGGCATAAAAGTATCGCAATTGTTCCCAAAATAAATAAAATTACCCAGCAAATCATTCACTGCAAAAAACTGTCTGAATTTGCACAATTGATGGAATATCATGAAATTTTGATGAGTGAAATTTTGGAAACCACCACAATAAAAGAACGCTTTTTTTCCGATTTTGATGGTGTTATTAAAAGTTTGGGCGCGTGGGGAGGTGATTTTATTATGGTAATTGCTCCCGAAAATCCGACACAATATTTTAAGGATAAAGGTTTTGATGTGCTATTATCATATGATGAGCTTATTCTTCAATAATGGGCAATAAACGCTTAAAAAATTGAATTTCAATTTATTATTTTTATATTTGACCAACAAATAATTTTTAGATCCAATGCGAATACTTGGTGTTTTATTTCTGTTTTTTGTTCAAGGAGTTATCGGACAAACATTGCATCATCAAATGATGAGTGTTCAAGGAGGTAGTGTAACTACAAATTCGGGACACACGGTCAATTATTCTGTGGGTCAACAATCGGTTACTGGAACAACTGCCAACCAATATGTTGTGCAACAGGGATTTCAACAAAATAACTGGAGCAGAATTATTAAAAAAAATAAAGAGACGATTAGAACTTCCCTATATCCTAATCCTTTTGTAGATCAGCTCACATTTGATTTTTCAAGTTCGCCAGGTACAACTATTCAAGTACTTGTTTTTGATATTTTAGGTCGCATTGTACATACGGAAGCGGTTGAAAATCAAAACAACCAAATCAAATTGAATTTATCACGTTTATCCAGTGCAGAATATTTAATCAAATTGACTTCAAATACTTATGAATTCGCCACAACAATAATTAAGCAATAGTTGTTTTCTTAGATTGCTAATTCATAAATTTTAATTAGAAATTCATCATGTTTTACAGACAAATAGTAAAGGGTCTAGCACTAAGAAATAGTATTTTACTGTTCTCTTTCCTATTTACTAGTTGTATTCACATGAATGCACAACAAGATGCTCAATTTACCCAGTACATGTATAATACAATCGGCATTAATCCAGCTTATGCCGGTTCAAGAGGAGTGCTTAGTGTTTTTGGAATACACCGTGCACAATGGGTAGGACTAGAGGGAGCACCTACAACTACAGGGGCTTCGTTTCATACACCTATAAACGATTCTAGAATTGGATTGGGCATTTCGATGCTGCAAGATGCCATTGGTCCGTCGGACAAGCAATTAATTTCTGCTGATTTTTCATACACTATTCCGACTTCAGAAACTTATAAATTATCTTTTGGACTAAAAGGAACGGCTAGTATGTTTTCAATCGATTACACCAAATTGAATCGATACGATGTAAATGATCCTAGATTTCAAAACAATATATCCAATCAGTTTTCACCCAATATTGGTGCAGGAATCTATTTGCATTCCAACAAATTATATGCAGGAATTTCAGTACCTTTTATGTTGCAATCAAAGGAATTTAATGACATCAATTCTCAGGTAACTCATGAAGCAATGCATTTCTATATTATGAGTGGGTATGTTTTTGAAGTTTCCGATACTACAAAATTTAAACCTGCATTTTTAGTAAAAGCGGTTGAAGGAGCTCCATTGCAAGTTGATCTAACCGCAAATGTGATGCTCAATGATACATTTGTCCTTGGGGGTGCTTGGCGTTGGGATGCTGCATTAAGTGGTTTGGCGGGCTTTCAGGTAAATGACAATTGGTTCATTGGTTATACCTATGATGCCGATAGTACTAAATTGGCCAACTACAATTCGGGTTCTCACGAACTTTTTTTACGGTACGAATTTATCGGTAAAAAAGAGCAAATTGTTTCCCCTCGATTCTTTTAAAAACGTATGGTGTTATGGAAATAAAAAAAATCTGTTTAGTTTGTTTGTTTTTAGTTGGAATACTTGGTGTAGCTCAAAATAAAACCATCCAAAAGGCCGATAAAAATTACGACCGATTTCTTTATGTTGATGCCATCAAGACGTATGAAAAAGTAGCAAAAAAAGGATATAAATCCATACAATTGTTTTGTAAACTAGGCGACTCTTATTATTTTCAATCGCGTTATGCCCAAGCGAATCAATGGTATGAACAACTTTTCTCTTTGCAAAAAAAGGTAGCTGCTGAGTACTATTTTAGATATGCTCAGACCCTTAAATCGGTTGGAAATTATGATAAAGCTGCTGAGATGATGCATGCATTTGAAGCCCAAAAAACGACCGATTTGCGTGCCAAATTGGCTCAAAAACAAATCCACTATTTAGACAAAATCAATAAAAATTCAGGGCGCTACCGCATTAAAAATGCAGGTATTAACTCGAAATATTCCGATTATGGCGCGGCGTTTTATAAAAATACCTTGGTGTTTACTACAGCTCGCGATACAGGTGGTTTGTTTGTGCGAAAACACAATTGGAACAACCAATCGTTTACCAATTTGTACGGTGTTGAACTGCATGATACCACACAATTAGCAACCCCTGAGAAATTTTCAAAAAATACCAATTCCAAATACCACGAATCAACTCCGGTATTTACTTCCGATGGGAATACCATGTATTTTACGCGAAATAATTATGTAAATGGAAAAAAAGGGAAGGATCAAAAAAATGCGATTTTATTAAAAATCTATAAAGCCACAAAAGTAGCCGAAAAATGGGAAAATGTTGTCGAATTGCCTTTTAATAGCAACCAATATAATTGTGCGCATCCGGCTTTGAGTCCCGATGAAAAAACCTTGTACTTTTCTTCAAACATGCCCGGTTCTTTTGGTATGTCTGATTTGTATAAAGTAGCCTTATTGCCAGAGGGTGGCTGTGGGAAACCGATAAATTTAGGTTCCGCAATCAATACCGAAGCTCGAGAATCTTTTCCGTTTATTTCAAAAACCAACGAATTGTATTTTGCTTCCGACGGACATCCTGGGTTAGGAGGACTGGATGTATTTGTGACTCCATTGTCAAACGAAGGGACCCCAGGTGATATAGAAAATGTAGGAGCTCCAGTAAATAGTGCTTTTGATGATTTTGCCATGATTATGGACGTGTCATCAAAAATAGGATATTTCAGTTCCAATAGAACTGAAGACACCATTGGAGATGATGATATTTTTCAGTGTTTTGAATTGCGTTCTTTACCCTCTGATTGCCAGCAAGTCCTTGTAGGGATTGTTTTGGATGCTGTAACACAAAGGCCGCTTGCATCCGTTCAAATGGTACTAATGGATCAGAATTTGGTTCCGATAAAAGAAACAATAACCGATGCAGCAGGTGCATTTGAATTTGGCCTTGTAGATTGCGATACTTCTTTTAGTTTGCGTGCTTCAGTTAACGATTACGACGTTAATGAACTAAGAATAACTACGGCATCTGAAACGGGTAAGACCGAAATTAAAATGGACGTAACGCCAAAAATGATGCCACTGAAAGTAGGAGATGATTTGCGGAAAGCTCTTGGAATTGATATCATTCATTTTGATTTGGATAAAGATGATATTCGTCCCGATGCGGCTGTAGAATTGGCAAAAATTTTAGATGTAATGCAACAAAATCCAATGCTTGAAATAGACGTGCGTTCGCATACTGACAGCCGTCAAACCCAACAATACAATATTCAATTGTCCAATAGACGCGCAAAATCGACAATCCAATGGCT
>DALYCS010000014.1:19930-22459 GCA_031973615.1 Flavobacterium sp.
GGAAAGGGATATGGAGAGACACAGTTGGTAAACCACTGTGCAGATGGCGTTTCGTGTACTGAAGAAGCGCATCAAGCCAATAGGAGGAGTGAGTTTATTATTACAAAATTATAATTAATAAAAACAAAAAACCCTTGAAAATCAAAGGATTATCAAGGGTTTAAGTGGTACCTCCAGGGATCGAACCAGGGACACATGGATTTTCAGTCCATTGCTCTACCATCTGAGCTAAGGTACCGTACAAAAACAAGTATTTCTATTTGTTCATTGCGGGTGCAAATATAGAATCTATTTTAGATTATCCAAAACAATTTTTAAAAAAAATCAATTTGTATATTTGCAATTCAAAAATCAAGGAGATGCTCATTACTATAGATGTTGGAAATTCAAGAATTAAAGTAGCTGTATTTGAACAAGATATCGTTGAAGCATTGTTTGTGGTGGAACCCAATAAAGCACCTGCTTTTTTTTCTGAAATTTTTAATAAATACCCAAAAATTGAAAAAGCCTTATTTTCCTCTGTCGGTCAATTTGATCAAACGCTATTGGCTTTTATTCAAAAACAAGTGCGTACTCAAATCATTAACCATCAAACTAAATTTCCCTTCAGCAATCGTTATGCTACTCCCGAAACTCTTGGTGTCGATCGTATGGTATTAGCGGCAGGAGCAACTTTGTTGTTTCCCAATACAAACCGCTTAGTAATTGATGCTGGTACTTGTGTAACCTATGATTTTGTAGATCAAAATAACCACTATTTAGGTGGTGCCATCTCTCCCGGTATTAACTTGCGCTATAAAAGTTTGAATGACTACACCCAAAATCTTCCGTTGTTAGAAAAAAATGAGATGGTAGAATTAGTTGGAAATTCTACTGAAAATTCGATTCACAGTGGAATAATTAATGGTTTGGCATTTGAAATGGATGGGTTTATTTCCCAATATTTTCATAAATATCCAGATTTAACAGTAATTTTAACAGGAGGAGACGCAGATTTTTTGGCTAAAAGATTAAAAAACACCATATTTGCCCATTCAAATTTCTTGTTAGAAAGTTTGCGCCTATTATCAACTTATATACATCAAAATGATTAAAAAAATTTCCGCATTTGTATGCATCCTAATTTCTGCCGTTTCTTGGTCTCAAGACAATACCGCATCTCCCTATTCGTATTATGGGTTGGGCGAAATAAAATTCAAAGGGACTCATGATGTGAGAGCAATGGGAGGAGTAAGTATTTTTAATGATAGTATTCAATTAAATATCGCAAATCCGGCATCTTTTTCTAGGTTGCGATCGACCGCATTTACGGTTGGTGCAACATCTTCATTTACTACATTTTCTAATGCAACAGATAATGAAAAAGCTAAGCGTACCAATATTGATTATTTAGCGATTGGGTTTCCTTATGGAAAATTTGGATTTACTTTCGGAATCATGCCGTATTCGGCAGTAGGGTATAAAATCGAAAATACCGTTACACAAACCGATAATACCGAAAGAAATTCTAGAAATCTTGGTAACGGAAATATTAATAAAATCTATGTAGGGGCAGCCTATAATTTATCTAAAAAATTAAGTTTCGGATTTGACTTGGGCTATAATTTTGGAGATATTACAACCGAATATGTAGAATCTATTTATTCTCCTATAGTGTTGCAAATGCGAAGTAGAGAGCGAAATAATTCAAAACTAAAAGGTGTTTCTTTAAATACGGGGTTTTTGTACAAAACCAAAATCAATGCCAAATTGGATTTAAATGCTGGAATTACCTATCATCCTACCACCACATTAACGTCTGAAAATGAACGAAAAATCGCAACTATTATTTACAACATTAATGGTGCCGAATTGGTAAGCGAAGAAAATGACATTGCTGTGAATGATACCAAAATGAAAATTCCGGCAAAATTTACTTTTGGGTTAGGAATTGGTGCTAATAAAAAATGGGCTATTGGTTCGGAAGTTACTTTTTCAAACAATAGCGACATGACCAACCGATTTGGTTCGATTGCTAATGTATCTTTTGAAAATTCTCAAAAAATAGCAGTTGGAGGATTTTATATTCCAAAGTATGATTCATTCGGGAATTATTTTAGCCGAATTGTCTACAGAGGAGGATTCAGATATGAAAATACAGGGTTGGTAATCAATAACACCAGTATTAATGATTATGCCTTAACTTTTGGGTTGGGATTGCCGTTAGGGTTGTCTAAAATCAATTTAGGTGTTGAATATGGTAAAAAAGGAACCCGTGCCAATGGATTAATCGAGGAAAACTATGTGAATGTAACAGTAGGATTATCGTTGAGCGATCTTTGGTTTATCATAAGAAAAATCGACTAATTGCAAGCCAAAATGCATTTTCAAAACTGCTTAAATAGCCTGTATAGAGGTTGCTTCACGTTTGTTATCGTGTGGTTGCTTTTTGCTTGTGAAAGCGATTTGAAAAATGTACGTAAATTAACTCAAACTGCTTTTGCACCTTCTGGGGAAGTAGATTCGATTCATTTAAAGTATACCGATTCG
>DALYCS010000015.1:0-7604 GCA_031973615.1 Flavobacterium sp.
ATCGCCATGTCTGTTTTCTTCACCAGTCCATTGTCGGAACCACTTATTCCATCCATTTTCTTTTTCTTCAGAAGCCACGCCGTCAATATTTAACAGCCAGGATTCGTAGGTAGGAAGCGCCTCTTCGGTTATGGTATCGCCCACTAAGGTTACCCAAAAATCATAAGGCAAATCCTTAGCAATTTCTTGTAATTCTTTTACTTCTTCAAAAAATGTTTCCTTTTGAGAATTTGGAAGTAAATCTGTAGGTTGCCAAATTTTTTCAACAGGAATTAAAAATTCATCGACAAAAGTTTCGATTTTTTTTTCAAGAAATTGCATCACTTCTAGACGCACATTTTGTACAGACATATTATTGTTTTGTTATAGCGTTGGTAATTACGGTTTCTGTTTTTTCAAAAATTTCTTCAAATGAATATTCAGAAACTTTCAGAGCCGGATGAATTTGAAAACGCAATGCATTTCCTAACCCCATAGGGAACGATCCAAATTTGGTCATTTTCCAAGAGTTGTTAATTGTTATCGGTAGAAAATAAGCATCGGGTGCAAATTTATAAAGCATTTTTAATCCACTGGGCGCAAAGGGCTTTGGTGCTCCTGTTTTAGTTCGGGTACCCTCTGGAAAAATGACCACAGAATAGTTGTTGGCATTGATCAATTCGGCCACTTTTTTAATTTCAGGTAAAGCTTGTTTTGGGTCTTTTCGATCAATCAAGGCAGATCCGCCGCGTCTTAAATTATAAGAAACGCTCGGAATTCCTTTTCCCAATTCAATTTTACTGATGAATTTTGGGTGTACTTTTCTTAGAAACCAAATGATAGTGGTAATATCGTGTAAACTTTGATGGTTGGCTACAATGATTAATGGTTTATTTTCGGGAATGTTTCCCATTCCTTCCAAATGAAATGTGGTGCCCAATACATGAGTAGTTCGCACAAGGAACCAGTTCAAATAGGCCACACTGATGCGGTGTGCGTTGTATCCAAAAAAGGTAAAACAAACCCATTGGATGGGATGAAAAATCACCAACCAAAGTAAAAAAAAGAAGTAATAAACGATAGAGAGTGGATAGGATACTATTTTTTCCATTATCAAACGAGTTTTGACAAAAGTAAGGTTTAAAATAAAAAAACCACCAAATTACAGGCGGTTTTATTATATGCTAGCATAGTATCTGTTTGAAACAAATCAATCAATGATAGTACAACTACCATTTACACATCCTACTGTGTTGGGCGGACTTACCACCATGCAGTCTGAAATAGCGCCCGTTTCAATATTGTATTGTTGGTCCATTTCGTAATAGTCATTCACCATATTTTCCAATACGGTTTGGTTAACGGTATTGGGATATACCAAATATTCTCTGGGACCACCGCAAGGTTTTGCGCCAAAAGCGATAGAAAGACATCCTGTAGCATTAGCACACGAAAAACTCTGGATATAGTTTACTATTTCTTGTTTTTTCTCGGTTAATAGTTGAGGTGTTGTTCTATTGTTTTCAGTATCATCACACTGAAAACTTGGCAACAATAAGGCTAAAATTCCAATACGGACAAAATGTTTCATTTCCGACGGTAATGTTTTAGCAAAACTCGTTATAGGCATCTTTTAAGTTTTCGGCAATTAATTCTGCTGGTCTACCTTCAATATGATGACGCTCTAACATGTGAACTAATTCGCCATTTTTAAACAAGGCCATGCATGGCGAAGAGGGAGGAAATGGAAACATGTGTTGACGCGCAGCATCTACAGCTTCTTTGTCTACACCTGCAAAAACAGTAACTAATTGAGATGGTTTTTTATTCCCGTCTAAACTCATAATAGCACCTGGACGCGCATTTCTAGCGGCACAACCACAAACTGAGTTAACAACCACTAAAGTTGTCCCTTCGTTTTTTAATACATTTTCTACTGCGTCTGCATTATATAATTCTTGAAAGCCTGCCACTGTTAATTCAGCACGCATGGGTCTTACCATTTCTTCTGGATACATAGTATTTCGATTTAAGTTGAATAAATTTTGAAAATTAGTAATAAATTCGACTGCAAAGATACAATGAATTTCAAAGAAAAATTTTAAACAAATACTAAAATTTTATTTGGAATTATAAGGAAAGTAATCTTTTTAGTAAGGCTTTAATAAATATTTTTTTTGGGCATTTCCAAATGACACGAAGGTCTTCCAAAAATGAAGTTTCTTCGTCTAAAAATTTAAAAATAACCGTTGGGTTACCTTTTGAAAATAAGGATGAAAAAATTGAGGATCCCAATTCGTTTTTAGCGCTCAAAATATCCAATAACAACAGATCATAGAACCAGAATTTATTTATTTTATGAACCTTTCTAAAATCTGTGCCTGTTTCAAGAAAAACCACCAATTCTTTCGCTTTTTTTGTGGCATTTTTAAACGTATATCCCGTGCTAGCTTTGGTCCACCCACCAGCAGAACCAATATTTATGATGTTTTTAGTATTGTGTTTCCAAAAAGGATAACACGTCATTGGAATAGTACCTTGTTCTTTTTCAAGAATTTCGTACTCCGTTATACCTAGATTTTGAATATATTTTTTGATTTCAGCCTCGTATTCCTCTTTTAAGAGTAAATCTTTTGAAAATAACGTATATTCAATCAAGGCTTCGGTTGTTGAGGTGGGCAACACATACATGAATCGGGTGTTCCCTTTTTGGGCTACCGAAAAATCCATAAATGTTGCACAATTTGGCGTAAATGCTGGGGATGCGGTTTTAATAAACCAACCTAAAAAATGCTGTTGAATTAAGGGAAATTTATCTTGTAATTGTACAGCTTCTGGATTGTAAATGGAATTAATAATTTGGGTACAAGAATAGGTTTCAGTGGCTGTTTGAACTTCACAATGGGTGCCAAAATCTTGAAAGCCAAGTACTTTTTCATTTAGAAATTGAACATTTTTAGCTTCTGAAATTTTTTGGAACACGAAGTGGTAAAAATCGATGCCATTAATTTTTTTATACTGATAGGGATGAAGTGTTAAAACGCGATTTTGATGCTCGTTGGCAAAAACAGCTTGTGACCATTTTGTAGACACAAGTTCTTCAAATAATGCCTTTTCATCCCAAAAACACCAGGTTCTGTCGTTTGTTTTTTTAGGATTTTCATCGATTAATAAAATGGTTTTGTCTTTGCATTTTCCCGACAATAGCATTTCATAAACCGTGAGTAGTGCTGATAATCCTGAACCTGTAAAAATGTAATGAGCCTGTTGCATGTTCCAAATTTACTAAATTACTTGTTTTTATAGGGCAAATAGCATTAAATTTGAAAAAAAATAAGCCATGTTTCAGATTGTTTTAGATTTTTTTGAACGAATTGATCCCATATTAGCGGCATTGTTGGCTACTACTTTCACTTGGGGATTAACGGCATTTGGCGCCTCTTTTGTCTTCTTTTTTAAGAACATGAATCGTGTTGTTCTTGATGGAATGCTTGGTTTTACCGGAGGGGTCATGGTAGCAGCTAGTTTTTGGAGTTTGTTGGCTCCCGCTATTGAAATGACCCAAGGCGAAGGTTTTGTAAAAGTTATACCGGCAGCGGTTGGGTTTTTATTAGGCGCTATTTTCATTTTCGGACTGGATAAAGTATTACCACACTTGCATATTAATTTCAAAGAAACGGAAGGTATAAAATCGCCTTGGCAGCGCACTACACTTTTGGTTTTGGCCATCACTTTGCATAATATTCCAGAAGGATTAGCCGTTGGCGTTTTGTTTGGAGGTGTTGCAGCTGGAATTCCGGAAGCTTCAATTGCTGGTGCTATAACTTTGGCTATTGGAATTGGTATTCAAAATTTCCCGGAAGGGATTGCCGTTTCCATGCCATTACGACGCATGGGCATGAGCCGCTGGAAAAGTTTTATGTATGGTCAGTCATCGGCTCTCGTAGAGCCAATTGCGGGAGTTTTAGGAGCGGTTGCGGTAACGTTTTTCACGCCCTTATTGCCGTATGCTCTTGCATTTGCTGCAGGAGCTATGATTTTTGTGGTGGTGGAAGAAGTAATTCCAGAAACACAACAAGACAAAAACACAGATATAGCCACTCTCGGCTTTATTGGAGGTTTTATCGTTATGATGATGTTAGATGTAGCGCTAGGTTAATGACATGCACAATCATCACCACAGGGTTTTGATTTCTTCACGCGTTTTTTCCAAAAGAATTTCTTTAGTAAAAATCCAAAAGAAATAGCTAGCGCTAAATAAACTAAAATTTCTTGAAGCATATTATTTTAATATTTGATATGCAATTAATGCAGTTATATAGGCAAAACCGCTCATGAAACACAGTTGAATGATAGGCCATTTCCAAGATTGGGTCTCTTTTTTTACTATAGCCAATGTAGAAATACATTGCATGGCAAAAGCATAAAACAACAATAATGAAACCCCGGTTGCAAAATTAAATACTTTCTTTCCTGTTGTGGGATGAACTTCTGCAGCCATTCGATTTTTTATGGTCGTTTCTTCTTCACTATGGCTTCCCACACTATAAATCGTAGCTAAAGTTCCCACAAAAACTTCACGAGCTGCAAATGAACTCACGACAGCTATTCCAATTTTCCAATCATACCCTAGCGGGGCTATAGCCGGTTCAATCGCTTTTCCCATGTAACCTATGTAGGAATTTTCCAATTTATAAGCATTTACTTTGTCTTCCAATTGCGCTGCATTCAACGGAATGTTTTTTTCCTGAAACTCTTGTATGACATTTTTTTCGGCGTGGTTGAAATCATTACTCAAGCCATGCGAACCTAAATACCACAAAATAATGGAGAGTGCTAAAATTATTTTTCCGGCTCCTGCAATGAAAGAACGGGTTTTTTCTAAGACATTAATTCCGACATTTTTGAACATTGGAATTTTATAACTGGGCATTTCAACTACAAAGTAAGATTTGCAATTTAGTTTTAAAAAGGTGTTGAGTAAATAAGCTGAAAAAATAGCCATTCCAAACCCTAAAAGATACAAACCCATTAAGGTTAACCCTTGTAAACTTAAGAAGCCCAATACTCTTTTTTCTGGGATAATCAAGGAAATTAATATGGCATAAACAGGCAGTCGGGCAGAGCAGGTGGTAAAAGGTGTTACCAATATGGTAATCAATCGTTCTTTCCAATTTTCGATATTTCTTGCGCCCATTATGGCCGGAATAGCACAGGCGGTTCCCGAAATTAAGGGCACAATACTTTTTCCCGACAAACCAAACTTGCGCATAATTTTATCCATTAAAAATACCACCCTACTCATATAGCCACTTTCTTCCAAAACTGAAATAAACAAAAATAAAAAGGCGATTTGTGGTATAAAAATCACAATGCCTCCAATTCCCGGAATGATTCCTTCACTGATTAAGTTGGTAAATTCTCCCGCTGGAAGTTGTTGTTTGGCAAGCGAACTAAAATTAGCAAAAGCAGTATCAATAAAGTCCATCGGAATACTACTCCAATCAAACAAAAACTGAAAAATCACCATTAAAATTCCGAAGAAAATAAGATAACCAAAGAATTTATGGGTGAGAACGCGATCAATTTTTTCACGAATATCGGTTGCTTTGGAGCGGTCAATGATTTGCCCAATTTTAAGCGTGTCATTGATAAATTGGTACCGCTTTATGGTTTCTTTTTGTTGTAATTTTTTTAAATCAGCATGTGACTTGGTGAACGAACTTTTCACTTCATTTCGTTCCAAATTTAAAAAATTGACATCTTGTGTAATGACCAACCAAAGCTTGTATAACAATTGATTTGGAAAGGCCCTTCTTAAATTATTAAAATAATCGGGGTCAATTGAGGAGGCATTCAAACAGGGTTCAGTAGAAAGATCATTATACTGTAATATCAACGTTTTCAATTGCTCAATGCCTGTTTTTTTTCTAGAACTAACTAAGGCAATTTTCGTCTTGAGTTCTTCTTCTAACGATGCAATATCCAATTCAATACCCTTTAATTGCATTCGATCGGCCATATTTATTACTAAAATGGTCGGAATTTCTAAATCTTTTATTTGAGTAAAAAGTAATAAATTTCGTTTCAGGTTTTCTACCTCTGTCACTACTACTGCCACATCCGGAAAATCGGCATCGTTTTTATTGAGCAGCAATTCAATCACCACGTTTTCATCGATTGAACTGGCGTTTAAACTATACGTCCCTGGTAAATCGATGATTTTAGCTTTAACGGTTTCGCTTAATTTGCAAACACCCTGCTTTTTTTCAACCGTTATACCTGGATAATTGCCCACTTGCTGGTTTAGACCGGTAAGTTCATTGAAAACAGACGTTTTCCCCACATTTGGGTTGCCAATTAACGCTACTTTTATAGGGGTTGCATTCATCTTATGTCGTTTTTTGAATGCTTATTTCTTTAGCCGTTTCTAAACGAATGGCCACGTGTGAATCGTTAACGTTGAAATATAAGGGATCTCCAAAAGGTGCAATTTGAAGCAAGGTAATGGTATTACCAGGCAAGCACCCCATTTCTAAAAGTTTTAGCGGGATTTCGTCTAAATTAACAGCAGTAATTGTGGCTGTTTCGCCTATTTGAAGGGTTGACGAGTTAGGATCCATTTTCTTATTTAGATTCAATTAAAATACAAAAGTAAAAATTAAAAGCCATGTATGCCCTAAAAAATCATTTTAATGTAGATTATTTTTGATTTTCCACCAGCCAAATAATATCTTCCAATAATTGGGTCATGTTTTTGCTTTTTGGATCCGAAGTGGGTTGGTCTAAATTTGTACCGTCATAAAAACCTCTGATGCGTTTATTTTTATCCACTAAAATAAAATTTTCGGTATGTACCATGTCAAAATATTCTTCAGGTTTTCCCGTTTTTACGGCCAGGTACGATTTACGAGCCAAATAATAAATTTCTTTTTTATCGCCAGTTACCAAATTCCATTTGGTGTCATCTACTCCTTTTTTGAGGGCATATTTTTTTAATACTTCAGGGGTATCAATATCGGGGGTTACCGAAAAAGACAATAATTTCACATTCGGATATGCTTTCAACTGTTTTTGCAACCACACCATGTTGTTGGTCATTTTAGGGCAAATGGTTGGGCAAGTTGTAAAAAAGAAATCGGCAACATAGATGGTGTTTTCATACTCTTTTTGTGTAATAATTTTACCATTTTGATTGGTAAAACGAAAGTCGCTCACCTTATGATCGTTTCCAATGTGTTGAACGGTAGAGTCAACCAATTCCGGATTTACATCTCTTGGTGCAAAAATAGGCAACATTTTTTTTGGTTTTTGTAAGGCATAAATACCAATAAAAATAAGACTATTAAGTGCTAAAAAAAGCAAAATAAATTTTTTGTAAGGTTTAAAAATTGACAACATTTTTTTTTGTAAAATTAATCATAAATACTAAAGTAACCCCTATTCTACGAAAGTTAAAGTTATATGAAGTTGATTTTCTTTATTATATTTGTGAAAATATATCTAAAAAAATATTCTAAAATATGATTAAAAATTACTTGATTGTTAGTTTATTGTGTTCCTTTTTAGGTTTTTCACAATTTAATCCTGCTGCACCATGGATGGCTAACTCCCTTACATCACGT
>DALYCS010000015.1:7614-19395 GCA_031973615.1 Flavobacterium sp.
AATAAAATATGAAGCGAACCAAGCACCATAAAGGCAACAATTGACGAATTAGTTACCCAGTTCAACCAATATTGGTCAACCCGCGATAAAAACGTTAAAGGTTCGGGGTACAAACCTTTTATGCGCTGGGAATATCATTGGAGAAATTATACCAATGAGCAAGGATACATAATGTCATCTGACGATTTTTGGAACGCTTGGCGCCAAAAAAAGCAAGCGCAATTCAATAGAAGTAACATGTCGTTACCAGTGAGTAATTGGCAACCTGTAGGCCCTTTTACCCACACCAATACAGGTTCTTGGTCTTCTGGTCAAGGAAGGGTAAATATTGTTCACGTTGACCCTTCAAATCCCAATACGGTATATTTAGGAGCGCCTGCAGGGGGTCTTTGGAAATCAACAAACAATGGGACTACATGGATTCCGCTAACCGATGAGTTGCCTCAAATAGGGGTTTCGGGCATTGCAGTGGATTACTCCAATGCGAGTGTAATTTATATTGCCACCGGCGACAAAGATGCGGGTGATTCCTATTCAGTTGGGGTGTTTAAATCTACTGATGGAGGATCTACTTGGAACGCAACTGCTACTATGGGAGGATCAAATCCTTCAAGAGCTGGAGACTTACTGATTCATCCGACGAATAATCAAATATTGTGGTGTGCTACTAATAACGGAATTTTCAAAACTGTAAATGCCGGAACAACATGGTCACAAGTACAATCAGGTGATTTTGCACAAGGCAGTATCCGACTAAAACCAGGAGACCCTTCAACGGTGTATGCCGTTTCAGATACTAATTTTTATCGTTCTACCGATACCGGATCAACGTTCAGTCAAATTACAGATGGTCTTCCAGTAAGTTCTAACCGATTATTATTAGACGTTACTCCTGCTAATTCCAATTATGTTTATGTTTTAAGCGCTACTACTGGAAATGCTATGCAAGGAATTTATAAATCGATTGACGGGGGAACCACCTGGATTAAAACGTCATCAAATGAAACCACAACAGGAGATGTTTTTGAATCTACTCAAGCTTGGTACGATTTAGCATTAGCAGTTTCGACTACGAATGCGGAGGAACTATACACCGGTTGTTTAAATATTTGGAAATCTACAGATGGTGGGGTAACAGTAACGAAATTGAACAATTGGAGTTCACCCGCTACCCCTTCTTATACACATGCCGACATACATTATCTTGGTTTTCATGGCACTAAGTTGTTTTGTGGAAGTGATGGGGGTATTTATGTTTCGTCAAACGGGGGAAATAATTTCACAGATTTAACAGCTGGAGTACAAATTAGTCAGTTTTATAAAATTGCAGTTGCCAAACAATCAGCTACTAATATGGTAGGGGGTTTACAAGACAACGGAGGACATGCCTACAGTGGCGGACAGTGGAAAAATTATTATGGTGCTGATGGAATGGACACGGCAATTAATCCAAACAACCCGAATCAATTCTATGGGTTTATTCAGTCAGGAGGTAATTTATATATCAGCAATAACGCCGGAAACGGATTAAGTAGTTCGGTGGCTGCTCCTGCAGGAGTAAGCGGAAATTGGGTTACCCCATTAGCTATTAATGCAGCTGGAGATCTTTTTGCGGGGTATAATAATTTATATAAATTATCATCGGGTGCTTGGGTGCAACAAAACACAGGAACAATAGGAAATGGAACTATAGAGTTAGTGAGTGTTGATCCGTCAAACGATAATATCATGTACATAGCAAACGGATCAACATTATATAAAAGTACCAATTTAGGGGTGACTTTTACTAATGTATATTCGGCTTCTAGCGGTATTACTTCTATTGAAGTACACTCTTCGGATAGCAATATTGTCTATTTAACCACACAAGGATCTTTTGGACAAGTTTTGAAATCTACAAATGGAGGTGCGACATTTACAAATATTTCTTCCGGATTGCCAAATATTGGAAAAAATATCATAGTTCACCAAGGGCGTAATACGGATAATCCTTTATATGTAGGAACGGACTTAGGTGTTTATTATAGAGACGACTCAATGACTTCTTGGCAAGCCTTTGATACCAATTTGCCGAATGTTTCTGTGACCGATTTGGAAATTAATTTGGAAGACGGAAAATTGATTGCTGCTACATACGGAAGAGGTATATGGCAAACCAATATTCCCGTTCAAATTCCAGCCACAGACGTAAAATTTGTGAGCATTCAAAGTCCTGGAATGAACATCAATTGCGAGGCAGTAATTGTTCCGCAAATAGAGGTAAAAAACAATGGTACCAACTCTATTTCAAGTGTGTCCTTAAGTTATACTATTGATGGCACTCCAAGTAATTTTGTTTGGAATGGTGTTATTGCATCCAATGCAACAGCTTCAATTACTCTTCCTCAAGCAACATTAACCCGAGGATCTCACACCTTAAATGTAACGACAACGACTGCAAACGATGCATTTGCAGACAACAACAGTGGAACCACCACTTTTTATATAAATGATGCGGGCACTATTGGTCAAGTAAATCCATTTACAACTGCGGCAGATGAATTAATCTCTTTTAATGAAGGTGGATTGGGATCTCTTTGGGTGCGAGGAATCCGAACGTCAGGAATTATGGGTACAGGAGGAAATACCGTTTATACTACCAACATTACAAATAATTATCCCGATATGATAAAATCATATTTGGTTTCTCAGTGTTATAACTTATCCGGGGTATTAAATCCGCAGATTAGTTTTTCAATGAAATATGATCTAGAAGAAAATTGGGATATTGTTTACGTACAATATTCCACAAATTTTGGAGCAACTTGGTCGGTTTTGGGTACTTTGGGTACAAATTGGTACAACAGCGACAGAACAAATGCCTCATCGGGCACCGAAAACGATTGTCAAAATTGCCCGGGAGCTCAATGGACAGGAACAAATACGTCATTAACTACGTATTCTTACCCATTGAATGCACTTAATGCAGAAACCAATATTATTTTTAGAATTGTGTTCCATTCGGACGAATCGGTAAACAAAAAAGGAGTAAACGTGGATGATTTTGTTGTATCAGGAACATTATCCAATCAAAATTTTGAACTCAATAATGTATGGATATACCCAAATCCCTCTAAGGGTATTTTCAATATCGCTTTGGGAACTATTGAACCCACAGCTATTGAAGTATATGACCTAACAGGAAAAATAGTTTACAACAAAAAAGAAATAACAGTGGCTAATTTTGAAACAAAAATTGATTTATCAAATGTGTCTTCGGGCATTTATTTTGTAAAAATCATGAATAACGATCAAGCAACAGTAAAACGAATAATTAAAGAATAACGTATGAAAAAATGTATTGTAAATGGGAGTCTAAGTATTTTGGTATTATCCACAATATTGTATTCATGTAACTCCACAGAAAAAGTTACCCAACAAAAACAAACCATTGGAATTAATCAAAATTTCATGGATAAATCGGTAAATCCAGCCGATAATTTTAACCGTTATGTGAATGGAAGCTGGTTAGATAATACCGAAATCCCTGCTGATAGAACCCGTTGGGGAAGCTTTGATGAATTGCGAAAAAACACCGACGACGATGTGATGGTCATTTTAAAAGAAGCCATCAACGATAAATCTATTGATCCAAAATCAGATCAAGCAAAAGCCATTAATTTATACAAAACGGTTTTAGATACGGTAAGCAGAAACAAAGCCGGAATCGACCCGTTGAAACCGTATTTGGCTAAAATTAATACCGTTCAAAACGCCGATCAATTGGTGGCTTTGTTGGCCGAAATGGAACCCGAAATGGGATTGGGCTTCTTTGGAAGTTATGTTGGTGCCGATGCTAAAAACAGTAATAAAAATGTTGTTTATGTAGGTACAGGTAGTTTAGGCCTACCCGATAGAGATTATTATGTGTCTGATGCACCTGATAGCAAAGAAAAACGCGAAAAATATCTACTTCACGTGACAAAAATGTTACAATTTATTGGAGATTCAGAAGCTGTAGCCAAAGAAAATGCGCAAAAAATACTTGCCCTTGAAACGAAAATGTCTACGGCAACTTTAGATCGCGTGGAGCGAAGAGACCGCAGAAAAACGTATAACCCAATGGCATTTACCGATCTTCAAAAATTAGCACCAACCGTAAAATGGGAGTCATATTTTAATGCTGTAGGCATGGGAAAAGTAGATTCATTAGTAGTGTCACAACCCAAATACCTTCAAGCGATTGAAACCATCTTAAAGGACAATCAAGTAGCCGATTGGAAAGCCTACATGCGTTGGACTGCATTAAGAGGCTCGGCAGGATTACTGTCTACCGCTATTGAAAATGCAAATTTTGAGTTTTATGGAAAAACATTAACAGGTGCCGTGAAACAGCGTCCGGCCGAAGAAAGGGCTTTAGCCACTGTTAACGGAAGACTTGGAGAAGCTTTAGGGAAATTATATGTGGCTAAGAAATTTCCACCCGAAGCCAAAGCCAAAGCACAAGCCATGATTGCTAATGTGATGCAAGCATTTGACAACCGTATCAATAATTTGCCTTGGATGACCAAAGCAACGAAAGAAAACGCAAAAAATAAATTGAATAAATTTCGTGTCAAAATTGGTTACCCAGACAAATGGAAAGATTATTCCACTCTAGACGTCAAAGCTCCTGAACAAGGAGGTACGTATTTTGAAAATTCTAGAATGTATGCGCTATGGAGCCACAAGAAAAATATTGAAAAAATGGGCAAGCCGGTAGACAAAGAAGAATGGGGCATGTCACCGCAAACTGTAAATGCCTATTTTAGTCCAACAAACAACGAAATTGTATTTCCAGCGGCTATATTACAACCGCCTTTTTACGATTATAAAGCGGATGAAGCTGTAAATTATGGTGGAATTGGCGCCGTAATTGGACATGAAATTTCACACGGATTTGACGATTCGGGTTCGAGATATAATGCCGATGGGAATTTGGTAAACTGGTGGAGTGAAGACGACTTAAAACAATTCACCACATTAGGAAGTGCCTTAGCAGATCAATATTCAGCTTTAGAGCCATTACCGGGTATTTTTGTAGATGGTAAATTCACTTTAGGTGAAAATATTGGGGATTTAGGAGGTGTGAATGCTGCCTATGATGGCTTGCAAATTTATTTGAAAGCAAATGGAAATCCTGGATTAATTGACGGATTTACACCAGAGCAACGCTTCTTTATTTCTTGGGCAACTATATGGAGAAGTAAAATGCGTGATGAGGCTATAAAAAACCAAGTAAAAACAGATTCGCACTCCCCTGGAATGTATCGTGCCTATGTACCCTTGCAAAACGTAGAAGCTTTTTATAAAGTATTCAACATACAACCCCAAAACGGCATGTATTTAGCGCCTGAGAAACGAGTTAAAATTTGGTAATACAATTCAAAAACAAATTATATCCCGCCTATAGGTGGGATTTTTTGTGCTTTAAATGCCCGATTTGTTGTGGTTATTTCTTTTTAATCGCTCGATTTACAACATATAAGCCTATGATTGTAATTATTCCTCCTAAAACAATCGGAACCGTCAAAGGTTCGTTGAATAAAATATTGCCAAAGAACAAGGCGACCATTGGGTTAATATAGGCATATAAACTGCTTATTTCGGTGGGTAAATGTTCCAAGGCATAGATAAATGCAATGAACGTTAATACCGATCCAAAAATTACCAAATAGGCAATGGACCACCAAGATATAGCCGAAATTGCTGTTAACGCAATAGCAGAGTCGTTACAAATAATGACACTCGAAATAACAAAACTCGAAATCAACATTTGCAATCCCAAACTAAAATAGGGATTGAAATTGGTTTTGTTTTCTTTGATATAAATTGAGGAAAGTGCCCAAGTAAACGTAGCAATCACTGAAAGTAAAATTCCAAAGCGGAATGCAGGTTCTAAGAAGTCGTTGAGGTAGTCATAGAAAATGACACATATTCCACCAAAAGCAATTACCAAACCAACTATCGCTCTCCATGACGTTTTTTGTCCTCGAAACAAACTAATAATCACGATCCAAAGCGGAAAAATAGAGCCAATAATTGCCCCCAATCCACTCGAAATGTATTTTACACCCCATGTGCTTAACCCGTTACTCAACATGAAATTTAAAACACTTAAGACGAAAATGTTACGCCATTGTCTTTTGTTGGGCCAAGGGTGTTTTTTATAGACAAAGTATAACAAATAACACAAGCCACCAAAGAGCTGCCGCAAGGCGACCAATTGCATAGGAGGCATGTGTTTTACCCCTTCTTTAGAAGCAATCCAAGTGGTGCCCCAAAAAAAGCTAATCCAAATGAGCGCTAAAAAAGGGAGGCCAATCGCATTTTTCTGCCGTTTGATATACTGTTGAAATACACTAAAATATGCCATTATTATATTTCTTTTTGGAACGAATAGCCTAAAATTGATTCCACTTTTTTACTGGAAATTATCTTTCCTTTTGATTCAGAATCTTCGGCAAAGGTAGGCAATGGCAAATGGAATAGTTGTGCTTTTTTTTGATAATATGCTTTTCGAGTTGGATGTTGTGGTGCGACGGCGTTGAAGGTATCATTCCATGTGTCTTCTCGAGTGAAGTCGAGAGCCTTTTCTATAATTCCAATACAATCAGTACTCAGAATCAAATTTACAGGACCCTCCGGATTTTCTAATTTGGTTCTTCCAGCTAAGAATCGGATAGGATGACGATCATCACCCAGTAAACCGCCAAAACGAATTACAGTAGTTTTGAAACAGCTATTTGATTGTAATAGTTGTTCGACTAAAACTAATTGTTTGCCACTTTCTGTATCGGGATTTGTTGGGCAAGTTTCATTATAATCTGCTATTGGAAAACGATCGGCATAAACCGAAGTTGAACTAATAAACAGGACTTTTTGAATGCCAGATTTTTCGATATATGGAAGTAAGGTTTTTATTTTATTTACAAATGATAGTTCGAACGAATCTGAACTAATTTTTCGCAATCCAGGCGGTACAGCGATAATCAAGACATCTGTTTCGTTTAGAAAATCGATAACATTTCCAATAATTTCTTGTTCTTCCAATCGAATTTGAAACGGCATAATTCCAGCAGTTTCCAAGATATCTAATCTATCGGCAGTTGTGGTAGAAGCTTTTACGCTATACCCTTTTTTGAGCAAAGATTTAGCCAAGGGTAATCCGAGCCAACCACATCCTAATAAGGAGATGCATTTCATTTATTATTCTTTTTTTACAAGGACACAATGCCTGTTTTCGGTTTCCATATAGCCATAATCATACATAAAATAATAGGTATTTCCTGTTTTTGTTTTTAATATGGAAGTACAATAATCAAAATCAAATCCTTTGCTAATCATTGTATTTCGGGTTATTTTGGTTTTACCTTCCGGATTTAATTCACACAAAATACGATAATTTTTGCGCAATTTGTTGTTAATGTTGCGCATCAAATTGTTTTGATCTTTGTTCATTTTGTTGTTGAACGCATTTCGGCAACCATCGCCACAAAATTTTTTGTCTTCGCGGCCAATGATTTTATCGCCACATTCTAAACAAGATTTAATCATAGTATTCATTTTAGGAGGAACGAATAAAAATAATCAAAAAATAGTAAAAAGCTGGTTTTTTAGAAAAATTTTACATTTTCAAACGATTACAAACACTTACAATCGAAAGTAAATAGTTAACAACCGAATAATTTGAAAGTTGCTAAACAATTTTGTGTTTGAAATTAGCGATCAATTTAGATTCGTAGGTATCAACAACAGAAACTTTAATTATTACACGCCATGAAAAACAGAGTACAATTGATCGGCCATGTTGGCCAAGAACCAGAAGTAAAAACGGTAAACAACAAAAAAGTTGCTACGCTTACCATAGCTACCAACGATTTTTATTACAATGAAAAAGGTGACAAAGTGGAACAAACCGAATGGCATCGCATTACCGCTTGGGGTAAAACAGCAGAAATCATTGAAAAATATGTTACTAAAGGTAAAGAAATTGCTGTAGAAGGTAAACTAACCCACAGAAGTTATGACGATAAAGACGGCAACAAACGCTATGTAACTGAAATTCTTGTTCTTGAGTTGTTATTGTTAGGAAAGTAATTTTCTAATTTGGTTCCTTAAACCACTGAGCAATCAGTGGTTTTTTCGTTTAATTTGGACTGTAAGAGATCGATAAACAATCCCATGTGATAGCCGTCTACCAATCCATGATGTGCCATAACACTTAATGCCATTGTTTTTTTTCCGTTTTCCGTTACTAATTTTCCCCAAGAAATTTTTGGGCAACTATCGGGTAAAGTATAGCTTCTAGAATGTGTTAATCCCGTGAAATTAATCCAGGGAATAGCAGAAAAATGAATAATATTTTCAGGAAAATTTGTTGTAAAAAGCCCAGGCGTTACTTGAATGCGTTCAATTTCAGCGGCTACAATTTTAGCGAATTCATGTAGGTCTCTATGAAATTTCATGAAAGAAAAACCAAAGGTTTTGTCATCGCGCATAATGGTAGAGGAAGCATCAATTGCGTCATAAAGAAATACTTCATTAGCCTGTATGCGGTATCTAAAATTTTCCACTTGGTTTACTGCGGCAATAGTTTGATATAAATAATAGACAAAAAAAGGAATTTGTTGTTTTTTGGCTTGCTCATAGGCAATAGTCATGTCAATAGAAGTTGTGCAACTAAAAAACGGTTCTTCAAAGGCAGAAAAAAACTCAAAGTGTTCTTTTCGGTTCCAATTAGAAATATCTATTTTTTGTTTCATTTTAGTAAGAGTAAAAGATCTGTAATAGCGGCAATCGATTTGAAATTATCGTGTTCAATTTCAAAATCAATTTTCTCGTATGCCCAAGTCGTATGATAGGGAACATGAATGGCATGTCCGCCCAAATTCAAAACGGGTAAAATATCCGATTTCAAAGAATTGCCAATCATTAAAAAATCTTTTGGCTCACAATCTAAGCGTCCTAGCATTTTATGATAATCCAATTCGGTTTTATCGCTCATGACTTCAATATGATGAAAATAAGCGCCAATTCCCGAATCGTGTAATTTGCGATGTTGGTCTTTTAAATCGCCTTTTGTGGCGACAACCAATTTGTATTTCCCTTTTAATTGGTCTAAAACTTCAGTAATATTTGGGAGTAATTCTACAGGTTTTTGCAGTAAATCTTTGCCAATGGCTAAAATTTGCTCTATGCCTTTACCTGAAATTTGATGATGGGTTATTTCTAAAGCAGTTTCAATCATGGATAAGGTAAATGCTTTGATGCCAAAACCATACAACGGCAAATTCTTAATTTGATGATTTAAAATCAACCCTAAAATCTCTTGATGCGACGCATAATCTTGAAACAGCACACAAAAGCGTTCTTGCGCGGCATCGAAATAGGGTTCGTTGTGCCATAAAGTATCGTCGGCGTCGAAAGCGATTATTTTTGGAGTCATATTATTTTATTTAACACAGATTCCACAGTTTTTTCAATTTGTACTCATCTGTGAAATCTGTGTTTATGTTTTATTAAGATATCATTGCTCCGTTAATCACACCTTCCGCATCCGGATTTACAAACACCAATTTACCTTCCGCATTATTGGTTAACAACAACATGCCTTCGCTTTCCACACCACGTAAAGCTCTTGGAGCTAAGTTGGCTAAAACCGTTACACGTTTTCCAAGTACTTCTTCTGGCGTAAAATGTTCTGCAATACCTGAAACAATCGTTCTTACATCAATTCCAGTATCTACTTTTAAAACTAACAATTTGTTAGCTTTTGGCATTTTTTCAGCTTCGATGATGGTTCCGATTCGTAAATCTACTTTGACAAAATCTTCAAATGTTATGATTTCTTTTTGCGGTTCGGCTTTTGCGTTTTCCACTTTATTGGCGGTTTTAGTTGCTTCTAATTTGTCTAGTTGTTTTTGTATTTCGGAATCTTCAATTTGGGCAAACAAAATTTCGGCTTGACCAATTTGATGTCCAGCTGGCAACAAATTTGTTTTAGTTGCAACATCGTTCCAACCCAATACATCGATTTTTAAAATATTCGATAATTTTTTAGCCGTAAATGGTAAAAATGGTTCAGAAAGTATAGCTAAAGCAGACGCAATTTGCAATGCTACATACATTTGAGTTTGCACTCTTGCTGGATTTTCTTTTACCATTTTCCATGGTTCTTCATCTGCTAAATATTTGTTTCCTAAACGAGCCACGTTCATCAACTCACCTAATGCTTCTCTGAAACGGTAACGCTCAATCGAACTTGAAATTACCGCTGGATACGCTTTTAATTCGGCTAAAGTTTGTTCGTCAATTTCCGAAAACTCGTTTGGAGCTGGAACGATTCCGTCGTAATATTTATTAGTTAAAACCACCACACGATTGATGAAATTTCCAAAAATCGCCGCTAATTCATTATTATTTCTGGCTTGAAAATCTTTCCAAGTGAAGTCATTGTCTTTGGTTTCAGGCGCATTTGCAGTTAAAGCATAACGCAAAGCATCTTGTTTTTCTGGGAAATCTTGTAAATATACGTGTAACCAAACCGCCCAGTTTTTAGAAGTCGATAATTTGTTTCCTTCTAAATTTAGAAATTCGTTTGCGGGAACATTATCGGGTAAAATATAACTTCCTTCAGCTTTTAACATCGCTGGAAAAATTATACAATGGAACACAATATTGTCTTTTCCAATGAAGTGAACCAATTTTGTATCGGCATCTTTCCAATAGAGCTCCCAATCTTTTCCTTCACGAGCTGCCCATTCTTTGGTAGAAGAAATATAACCAATAGGTGCGTCAAACCAAACGTACAATTTTTTTCCTTCGGCACCTGCTACCGGAACATCAATTCCCCAATCCAAATCACGCGTTACCGCTCTTGGTTCTAAACCACCATCTACCCATGATTTTACTTGTCCGTATACATTCGGTTTCCAGTCGTTTTTATGTCCTTCTAAAATCCATTCTCTTAAAAAGGATTCGTATCGATTTAATGGCAAAAACCAGTGTTTTGTTGCTTTTAAAATAGGGGTTTCTCCGGTAATTGTTGATTTCGGATGTATTAAATCGGTGGCATTCAAAGTTGAGCCACATTTTTCACATTGATCGCCGTAGGCTTCAGGGTTGTCGCATTTTGGACAAGTCCCGGTTACAAATCGGTCTGCTAAAAATTGGTCTGCTTTTGCGTCGTATAGTTGTTCTGTCGTTTCTTCAATGAAATCGCCGTTATCGTATAATTTTTTGAAAAATTCGGAAGCTGTTTTATGATGAATTTCAGATGAAGTTCTCGAATAATTGTCAAAAGATATTCCAAAATCTAAAAAGGATTGGCGGATAATTCCGTCATATTTATCGATTACTTGTTGGGGTGTAATGCCTTCTTTTTTGGCTTTCATGGAAATCGCAACACCGTGTTCATCGCTCCCGCAAATGAAGGCCACATCTTTTCCTTGTAAGCGCAAATACCGCGCATAAATATCGGAAGGCACATATACACCTGCCAAATGTCCAATATGGATGGGGCCATTTGTGTAAGGTAAAGCAGCAGTTATAGTATAGCGTTTAGGGTTGTTTGGATTTGGATCTGCAATCATTGTCATCTAATATTTGGACAAAAATAATTCATTTGCTAGGAATAGCCGAATTTTTATGATCAAATTCCTTATTTTTGACTACTTATTTTCAAGACAGTTATGATTATACCACCTTATTTGAAACCCGGCGATACTGTAGCTATAGTTTGTACCGCTCGAAAATTTTCTC
>DALYCS010000015.1:19405-19818 GCA_031973615.1 Flavobacterium sp.
AAACCTGCGATTGCATTATTGGAATCATGGGGCTTAAAGGTACAATTGGGCAACACAATTGGATTAGATAATTGCCAGTTAGGCGGCACTGATGCCGAAAGAGTTGCCGATTTTCAGGCCATGATGGACGATGATCGTATCAAGGCGATTTGGTGCGCGCGAGGAGGATATGGAACCGTTCGTATTATTGATGCCTTAGATTTTACCCGTTTCAAAAAACAGCCCAAATGGATTATTGGTTTTTCTGATGTTACGGTATTGCACAGTCAATTAAATGTGGAGGGGATAGCTAGTTTGCATGCCATTATGCCTTTTACGGTGCCTAAAGCACCAGAAGCAGTAAAAGAAACACTCCGTAAAGCTTTATTTGGGGAACAAATTACCTATATCATTCCCAAGAAAGCTTATGATAT
>DALYCS010000016.1:0-18783 GCA_031973615.1 Flavobacterium sp.
ATAAATTTTTTTAATTATGTACTCAAAATAAACAAATCTACATATATTAAGAAAAATAAGATAAGAAAATACAAGAAATATAAGGACTAAAAATTGGCATTTTAAATGTCCAAAGGTGTAAAAATTTATATATAAAAACAAATATAACAATTAGTTAATATGACAGACACGATTATAAAAGAACAAAAATATGCAACCGAGGCAGAAATCGAAGCCATCGATCAAAGAGTTGCTGATTTAGTAGCGGAATGTGAAAAATTTGCTGATGAATCTCCTTTCCCAGAAGTGAATCAGTTATACGATGTGGTGTACGAAGAGCCAAATTATCCATTTATTCCTCATAAACTATAAAGAATATGGCACAAATAATCACAATGCCGCGTTTGAGTGACACCATGACTGAAGGGGTTGTAGCCACTTGGTTGAAAAAAGTGGGTGATACCATTAAAACGGGTGATATACTTGCAGAAATTGAAACTGATAAAGCAACTATGGAATTTGAATCCTTCCACGATGGAGTTTTATTGCATATTGGCATTCAAGAGGGACAATCAGCCCCTGTTGATTCCTTATTGGCTGTAATTGGTAAAAGTGGAGAAGATATTTCGGCGCTTTTAGCAAGTGGTACTGCTTCAGAAGCCATAGACGTTGCAGAAACGAAAGCTGCTGTTTCAAGTGAAGTAGCGCTACCTGCAAATGTAAAAGTAATTACCATGCCTCGTTTGTCGGATACTATGACAACAGGTACAGTAGCAACTTGGTTGAAAAAAGTAGGTGATAGCGTTAAAGAAGGCGATATTTTAGCAGAAATAGAAACCGATAAGGCGACTATGGAATTTGAATCGTTTAATGCAGGTACACTTTTATATATTGGCATTCAAGAAGGTGATTCGGCTCCAGTGGATACAGTTTTAGCTATTTTAGGACCGGCGGGTACAGATGTTTCTCAAATTGCTGCTAATTATAAAGTAGGTGCGGTTGCTGAAGTATCAAAAACCGAAGAAAACACTGTTGCTCAGCTGGCAACTACAAACAACACACAACAATCTACAAATACTACCGATAGAATATTTGCTTCTCCATTGGCTAAAAAAATTGCCCAAGATAAAGGCATTGATTTGGCACAAGTAAAAGGTTCGGGTGAAAACGGAAGAATTGTTAAAAATGATATTGAGAATTTCTCACCATCTTCTGCTGCATCACCAACATCTGTTGTTTCAGAAGCAACCGCAACTGTTTCTGCTGTGAAACCATTTGTTCCAGCTGGAGAAGTTTTCAAAGAAGAAATTACCAATTCGCAAATGCGTAAAACCATTGCGCGACGTTTATCGGAATCTAAATTTACTGCGCCGCATTATTATTTAACTATTGAGTTGGATATGGACAATGCAATTGCCTCTCGAAACATGATTAATGGATTGCCAGAAACAAGAGTTTCTTTTAATGATATGGTCATAAAAGCAAGTGCTATGGCATTGAAAAAACATCCCCAAGTAAATTCGCAATGGAGAGAAGATGCCATGGTAATCAACCATCATGTGAACATTGGGGTAGCTGTTGCCGTTGAAGACGGATTGATGGTCCCTGTTTTAAAATTCACAGACCAAATGAGTCTAACACAAATTGGTGCCAGCGTGAAAGATTTAGCCGGAAAAGCAAAATCTAAAAAAATTCAACCTGCCGAAATGGAAGGAAGTACTTTTACGATTTCAAATTTAGGAATGTTTGGTATCCAATCGTTTACTTCAATTATCAATCAGCCCAACTCTGCCATTTTATCGGTAGGGGCTATTATTGAAAAACCAGTAGTTAAAAACGGACAAATTGTGGTAGGAAATACCATGACGGTTACCTTAGCTTGCGATCACAGAACAGTTGACGGCGCAACCGGAGCTCAATTCTTACAAACGTTTAAAGCGTTTATGGAAAATCCGGTTACGATGTTGGCTTAACATTATATTTACTATATTAGAATCCCGAAATTTCTTCGGGATTTTTTTATTTCTTATTTTTACCTAAAAATAGCAACTATCTTGAAAAATATCATCATCACAGGAACCTCGAGAGGAATAGGATATGAATTGGCTTTGCAATTTGCAAATGCCGGTCACCAAGTTTTAGCGATCTCGCGTAAAACACCTCAAGCTTTAATGGAACACCCAAATGTTTCGTGTTTGTCGCTCGATATTTCGGTGGCTGAAGATTTACTTCAAGTGGAGAAGTTCATCTTACAAACATGGAAAAAAGTGGATGTTTTACTCCACAATGCGGGGTGTTTATTGCATAAGCCTTTTGATCAAATTTCTGCAGATGAATTTCAAAGTGTTTATAAAGTGAATGTTTTTGCAGTAGCTGAACTGACCAAAATTTGTATTCCATTTATGCAAAAAGGAAGTCATGTGGTAACCATTAGTTCAATGGGCGGTATTCAAGGCAGTATGAAGTTTGCTGGATTAGCAGCTTACAGTTCAAGTAAAGGCGCGGTAATTACACTTTCTGAATTGTTGGCAGAAGAATACAAGGAACAAGGAATTGCTTTCAATGTGTTAGCCCTAGGTGCTGTAAATACGGAAATGTTACAAGAAGCTTTTCCAGGCTATGAAGCGCCACTTTCTGCAAAAGAAATGGCCGATTATATTTTCAATTTTGCATTAACCGGAAATAAATTTTATAACGGAAAAGTGCTGCAGGTTTCATCTTCAACGCCCTAAATAATTGAGCGACGTTTTACAAAAATACCTTCCCGAACATGCGGTTGCTCATTGTTTTGAGTTAATCAAAATCAATCATGTGCATTTAAAAATTGTCAATGAGCGTCAAACACGACATGGTGATTACCGCAAAGATGCACAAGGTTTTCATTTGATTACAGTTAATGCTAGTTTGAATAAATACCGATTTTTGATAACTTTAATTCATGAAATTGCCCATTTGGTGGCGTTTGAAAAATTTGGTCGTAAAATCAAACCCCACGGCGATGAATGGAAACTTACTTTTCAACGTTTGATGGTGCCTTTCATTCGTCCGGAAATTTTCCCATATCAATTGTTGCCCTTATTGGCAAAGCATTTTAGAAATCCAAAAGCGAGTAGTGATACGGATGCAAAATTGGCAATTGCTTTAAAGCAGTTTGACCAAAAAGAAACGGATAAAAATTACATTTTTGAAATTCCAATGGGAAGTCATTTTCGAATTTCGAACGGTAAGATTTTTAAGAAAATAGCGATACGAGTGAAACGCTATGAATGCTTAGAGATAAGTTCGGGCCGTTTGTATCTTTTTCAACCCAATGCTGAGGTAGAGTTGTTGCCTAACTAGTTAGTAAATAGTATCATTAATAATTTAGACTATTTTACATTATCTTCTAAATACATTTTCCTTACGCGTTTGAATAATTCCGAAGAATATACAAAATCGGTAACCGCCTCGTTATCGGTTATAAAGATTTCTTTGTTGGAACCTTCCCATTCTAATAATCCGTTTTTAAGGAAGACAATTTTTTCGCCAATTTCCATTACCGAATTCATGTCGTGGGTATTAATTACGGTTGTAATATTATATTCTTGAGTAATTTCCTGAATCAAATTGTCGATTACAATAGCCGTTTTTGGATCTAAACCCGAATTGGGTTCATCGCAAAAAAGATATTTTGGGTTGTTTACAATTGCACGCGCAATGGCTACCCTCTTTTGCATCCCCCCTGATATTTCAGACGGGCGTTTATCATGGGCATTGGTTAAATTGACGCGATCAATAACAAAATCTACGCGTTCTTTAATTTGTTTAGGGGTATTATTAGTAAACATTTTTAAAGGGAATCCTACATTTTCTTCCACGGTCATGCTGTCAAAAAGTGCGCTTCCTTGGAAAACCATACCAATCTCTGTACGCAATGCTCTTTTTTCATCATTTGACAATTCCGAATAAATTCTTCCGTCAAAAGAAATAGTGCCCCCGTCGGGCGTGTGAATGCCTAATAAGGTTTTTAAGAAAACAGTTTTTCCAGAACCACTTTGTCCAATAATTAAATTGGTCATTCCGGCTTCAAATCGGGTAGAAATCCCTTTTAAAACCGTTTGATTACCAAATTTTTTAACGATGTTTTTTACCTCAATCATTAGCTTAATAAAAGTTGTGTTAAAATAAAATTCATTAAAATAATTACTACCGATGTCCAAACAAACGATACTGTACTGGCTTTTCCAACTTCTAAAGCACCGCCTTTCATATAATAACCATGATAGGAAGGAATGGTAGCGAGCAGTAAGGCAAATGTTGCGGTTTTTATAAATGCATAGGTAATGTGAAAGGGTATAAATTCAGTTTGCAAACCGGATACAAATTCGCTACTGCTAGTAAAACCACCATAAACAGCCGCCATCCAACCACCAAATACACCTAAAAACATACTTAATCCAATCACAAAAGGATATAAAAGAAGTGCGATGATTTTTGGAAAGACCAAATAATTTAAGGAATTTACTCCCATCACTTCTAAGGCATCTATTTGTTCGGTTACCCGCATGGTTCCAATGCTTGAAGTAATGAATGAACCCATTTTACCTGCCATAATGATGGAAATAAAAGTAGGAGCAAACTCTAAAATTACCGATTGACGTGTGGCAAAACCCACTAAATATTTTGGAATTAAGGGATTGGTTAAATTTAGGGCCGTTTGTATTGAAACTACCCCTCCGACAAAAAAGGAAATAAAGGCCACTATACCCAAAGAACCTACAATGAGGTCATCAATTTCTTTAAGAATTAGCTGTTTCATGACCGACCATTTGGTAGGCTTGTTGAAAATTTCTTTCAACATGATGAAATACTTTCCAATTTGTGATAAGTAGTGAACGAGCATCATTTTATTCGGTGTTCAGTAATCAGTTTCTAGTAATTGGTAAAAATACAATTTTAATTTCTTTTAAAAATTAATTTTTAGTACTACATCAATTAATGTTTTAGTTCAATTTGTACTTATATATAGAATTATCTTCTAAAAACATCTCTAAACTGATATAATAGCCTTTCTAACAAACGTAAATCCTCAGTAATAATATCAGCTGTTCCTGTCATTTCTTGTCGAAAGTTTATTTGCTTTTTATACGAGGTTTGTAGTCCGTTTGTCAGCTTAGCATCAAGTAACAAAACACCATCTTTTGTTGGAATCAATGAAATTGCACTTAACTTACCTTTCAAAATTCCAAATTCTTTATCTGGATAATTTGCTAAGTGAATCACAACATCTTGATTATTTTTAATTTTTCCTGAATTTAAAGCTGCAACTCTTAATTTTGCGATAGAATTTGAGCTTGATGTAGGAATTATAGAAAAAATTTCTTCACCAACTGAGACATCTTGATTTTCGGACCAAACTTGAAAATACGAAACCTTGCCTTTAATAGAAGAACGTAAAACAAAATTTAAATCCCAATCTGAAATTTCTTTTTTTAACTGATTATAAGCTTGAATCGTATTTTGTAATAAAACCACATTATCTTTTAACTCGTTTATATTGGTATTTTGCTTATTTCTATTTAGATCATTTAATGAAGATTTGAGTTGGGATAATTGTGTTTTTAGTATTTGTTGATTTTTCTCTTGTTGCAAATAATCAAATTGTTTGCTTTCCCATTCTTGAGCTGAAATAATACCTTTTTTAAACAATATTTCAAATCGATTCAACTCTTTCTTTTTTAATTGTAATTCTTTTGTAGCAATTGAAATTTGTTGTTGTAAAATAGAAATTCTGTTATATTGTTGATTAGATTCAATTGTCTGTGAATTCTTATCTATTTGATGTGGTTTGTAATCTAAATATTGTCTATAATTGATATAATTGTTTTTAAAATTAGTAAATGCATTTTCAATAGTTCCTAAGCCATAAAAATCATATTTTTCTAATGGAAAATAAAATATTTCCTTTTGCTTTAAAGTATCAGTAATATTTTTCAATAAAAAAACCATCTCATAATTGGCAGAATTCTCAATAATTGCTATTGGGGTATTCTTATTTATCTCTTTTTGATTTTCTATAAATATTTTTGAGATCCTACCGTTACTTTTTGCTACCAATTTTTCGGGTGGGAATTGAGTAGTAATAATTACTTCGGCTCTGATAATGTCAGGATATCTTATAAACCAGGATAAAAACAATAATAAAAGAATAAATACTAATAAAATTGAATTTCCCCATTTAAAAATAGCTTTTGGCGGTGCCGAAAGGACATCTCGTACTTCTTCACTATAAATCATTAAATCTTCTTGTAGTTTTTCCATTTTTAATTTCCTAATTCTAACTGATTCTTTACTAATTCATAGTATTTCCCTTTTAACTTCGTTAGTTGTTCATGATTCCCTTGTTCAACAACTTCTCCATTTTCTAATACAATAATGTTATCTGCATTTCTAACTGTACTTAATCTATGAGCCACAATTACTGACGTTTTTTTATTTAAAAACGAGTTTAATTTTTCCATTATCATTTTTTCGTTATTGGCATCTAACGAACTCGTTGCTTCGTCAAAAAACACAAATTCAGGATTTTTGTAAACAGCTCTTGCAATCATTAAACGCTGTTCTTGTCCACCACTTAACCGTATACCAGAAGTGCCGAGTTCTGTATTGAGTTTATTTGGTAAACGTTCAACAAAATCTTCTATATTAGCAATATAAACAGCATTTTTTAGTTTATCTCTATCGATAATTTCATTTTGTTCAGATTCAGAAATATTCCCTGCAATTGTATCATTAAAAATAAACGTTTCTTGTAATACTGCACCACAATTTATTCGCCAGTATTCATTATTGAGATCATTTAAATTAGTATTTCCAATCAAAATTGCACCATCAGTTGGTTCATAGAATTTTAAAAGTAATTTTATCAGGGTTGTTTTACCGCTTCCGCTAGCACCTACAATTGCAGTAGTTTTTCCTTGAGGTATTTCAAACGATAGGTTTTTTAAAACCATTTGAGATGATTTACTACCATACTGAAAACTCAAATTTTTAATAAAAATTGATTTGCTTTCAGGCAGCTCCTTTGCTTTATTAAGTTCAACTACATCTTCATCATCTTTTGAATGTACTTGCCATAAACGTTCCAAACTAATTTTTGCATCTTGCCAAAGTTGAATGAAGCCAATAAAATTGCTTAATGGTAAGTTGAGTTGTCCTACAATATATTGAATGGAAAGCATCATACCCAATGTAATATCACCATTTTCAACTGCCGACGCTGATAAAAAAGTAATTAAAATATTTTTTAATTCATTGATAAAATTTGACCCTATACTCTGGTATTGCGCTAGTTTTAAACTACACATGGAAGTTTTAAATAAGCTAATTTGTACTTGTTCCCATTTCCAACGATTTTTTCGTTGTGAGTTATTAACTTTTATTTCTCTTACGCCATTTATAATTTGAACTAATGAGGTTTGACTTGCGGATTGCTCATCAAAACGTTTAAAATCTAGCTCGGCACGTTTTTTTAAAAAGAAAAGCGTCCAACCTACATAACAGATAGCACCAATTAAAAAAACCACAAATATTTTGAAATTGTAAAACACCAACACAAAGTTAAAAACGATAAACAAAACAATAGAATACAACATATTGAACGACGAAGACGATACAAAATTTTGTACTCGAGTATGGTCTTGAATGCGTTGTAAATGTTCTCCAGTATTTCTGGTATCAAAAAAATTTACGGGTAGTTTTAGCATTTTAAACAAAAAATCCGAAACCATTTTTATGTTGAACCTTCCTGTTATATGAAGCAACAACCATTCTCTAAAAATAGATACCAAGGTTTTCGAAACAAACAAAACTAATTGAGCAATTAGAATTAGATAAATAAAAGGAATATCTTGATTATTTACACCAATATCAACCACCGATTGCATTAAAAACGGCATGATGAACTGAATGGTTGTTCCGACCAGCAAACCAATAAGTAATTGATTGACTAATTTTTTATAAGGTTTTAAGTATGACCAAAGAAAACCAAAGTTTTTAGTTTTGTTTTTATCTTCTTTTAAGGCAAAAAAGTTTGGGTTAGGTTCTAGCAATAGTACAAAACCTGTTTTGTCTAGTGTTGTTGTCCATGCTTCTAAAAAGTCTTGATGACTGTATTCGATTAATCCCTGAGCTGGGTCGGCTACAAATATTTTGTCTTTTGTGGTTTTGTGTACTACTACAAAATGTTTTTGTCGCCAAGGAACTATAAATGGCGTGGGAGCTTCTGTAACCAAACTTTCTAAAGAAATTCGCATACCTAAGGTTCGCATTTCTATAGCTTCAGCGGCATCTGCAATACCTGCCATGGTAACCCCCATTCTAGTAATACCTGCTTTATCACGCAGAAATTCTCTTGAAAAAGTTTTACCGTGAAACTTTGCCACCATACGCAAACAGGTTGGGCCACAATCGCGATAATCTAATTGACGAAAATATGGGAACTTATCCTTTCTTACCATCTTACTTTATATGGATAAGTTTCATAAATAGCATTATCTTCATTAATTGTATAGCCTGTAGCAGCATCTCTTTTTGCTTTAGCCATGAGTAAGCTGCTTTCCTCTTTTTTACCTAAACGAGCTAAACAAATTGCTTTATAAAATTGAACATCCGAAAACTCAGGGTATTGCTTCAATGATTTATCAAATTCAACAATTGCTTCACCCCATTTCTGTTGCTCATATTTACTAATACCAAAGTAAAATAAATCTAAATAATGCCCATCACCAAAACGTTTCGATTGATCTTCAATATCATTTTTAAAAACAGTCTCAGCTTTTTCAAACTCATTTAATTGTAAATAACATATTCCAATATAAAATGCATAAGTATGGTCCTGGACATACTGATTCCCATATTTTTTAATACATTCTTCAAAATCAACAATAGCATCCTTATATTTTTTAGCAAATATACATTTTATAAAAGCCCTATAATCTAACCATCTTTTTTCATCGTAAAATACGGCTTTGTCAACCAACGGCATACCAACATCATATTTTTTTGCTTTAAAATAAGGCATTGCTTTTTGTTGCCATAAATAAGCAATGGTACTGTCCTTTTTTAATCCAGCATCTAAACAATCTTGATATTCTTTCATCATGATTTTATAATTAATCTTATCTGCACATTCATGAATATGCTCTTTAATTATAGCCTCTTGAAGTGTTTTTTTGTCAACATTATTTGTTTGCGATTGACATTGTATTGAAAATAATGATACTATAAATAAAATAAATCTAATCATTTTTTAATGGGTTTAATTTTATGAATTCAGAATAAGTGAAATTATAAGGATGATTTTTGAAGTTAAATAGTGGAATATCATTACTTTTTTTCAACATTTCAAAATACTTATTCTCAATATTTTGAAATATTTCAATACCTTCAATAGACAATACATTTTCAATTTTCTCATAATAATTAATAACTTTTTGAAAATTTAATAAATCAGATTCACATTTAAACAGATAAAATCCAATCCTGCCTTTTGCTTCATGTATTTGTCTTTTGTTAAAGTAATTATTTTGCAAACAAGCATCTAAACATAAAAAAGTCGTGTAATATGTATATAATGCATGAAATAAAATGTAAAAACTTCTGTATTCAGATTCATTTTTTGTTATTGTTCCAATTTTTTGATTTTCATCAATTAAGAAATATTTTTTTCTCTCAAATAAAATTGTTGTCAAAATAATATGTCCTGTTTGGTGGGCTATATCATCTACAAAAAAAACTTCATCATAATCATCTTGATAAACATTAAAGAATGCGATACCATGAGCATTAATTGTAGCAAATGAATTTGTGTTTTTGGGATCTGTTTTAAATAGAACTATTTTTTTACAGCATTGTTCGATTAAATTAAAATGCGCTTTATTGCTTTTTTTCATAAATTGAATTGCTGCAGTTAAAGCTTTTTTATTTTTTAAAATAAAATCATTTGAAATTTCAATTTTATTCCAATCTAATACAATTTCACTTAAATCTCTAAATATTGTTTTTAAATGAACTATCGGATAAATTAAAAGTTCAATTGAAGAATTATCAATGATGTATATATTCTCAACTTTACTCCCACCTCTATCAAAATATCCTAATTTAGGGACATAAGCGATTCCTTCTTCATTAAAGGAATCATTTAATAATAATGGTTCTTTTTCTACAAAATATCCTTGCATAATTTCGGACAACATAGATATAGAGAATATTTTGTCTTTTTTAGTATTAAAATAAGTAAATAGCAAAGGTTCTATAAAAATGGCTTCTTCTTCAAAATCTATTTTTTCAAGAATTGAAGAGTTTTCTATGTAAAGGAGGAGTTGAATTGTATTAATCATTTTAATGCTATTTTTCTCCATCTAAAAATTTATCTATAATAAAATTAATATTAAATGAATCTCCGTCTCTAATAATTGTAAGTTCTAGCTCCTGATCTATTTTGAGGCTTTTATAAAATTCTAAAGTATTTAATTTTTCAACGGAAACACCATCAATTGCAATTATTTTATCATTTAAGCGTAAACCTTTTCTATATGCATCAGTATTTATAAAAATATAACTAACCAACCAACTATGATCAACATTTGTTCTGTCTATAAATGAGAAACTTTTATAAAAATACTTCTTGTGCTTGTTATTTTTAACGTTAGGTTTAAGATATATTTTTTCTCCTTTTAAATCAATAATTATATCAAAATCATCCAAAATGTCATTTCCTAAAATTCCATCATATTTAAAGCTTGATAATGCTCCTTTTTCATCATTAGAAACATCTGTAGGATATGAATATACACTAAGATTTCCTAATTTGAATTCATCAATAAAAATTGTTCTTCCTCTAGTTTTTCCACCAACCCCTCCTATAGCTTCAAATTCACTACCAAAGTCAGTACTTATTTTATTTGAACTATTTAATATTGTTACGCTTGAACCAAGATCTAATAAAAATTTTCCTTTGTATTCTTTATTTTCAATAATGTAATTTATTGGTAAAAATATTTTATCATCTTCAAAATATATCTTTAAAACTTCATGATTTTTATGATTTTTCGAAAATAAAATTTTCTTATTAACATAATCGATTTTATGTATCCTATTCTCAAATGATTTAAATCCTAAAATTCCATCTACCTTTTGACCGAGAATACTTTTTAGATCTAACAAGAAAGTCTTACTTGAAAAATTCATTCTATCACCAATATTATATGATATAGTATCGTAAATAACTTTAACAGTCTTTATTTCATTACCAACACCATTCATTTTAGTATATTCTTCCTTTTTAAAAACTAAATTATTTGAATTTTTAAACGAATTATCAATAATCATTTCCGGAGCACCAGTATCATAAACAAAACTTCCAATTAAAGAATCATTTAAAATTGTCTTTATATAAATATGTCCATTATATTCTATGTCTATACTTTTCTTTGATGAACACGAAACTAAAAACATTGAGTAGCTTAAAAAGCTACTCAATAAAATTAATCTAATTTGATTATTAGTCATTTAATCTTCCTGGATTTACTGTTGTAGTTGTTGGCTGAGGAAGTATAGTTGTATCAACCGATAAATGACCTGTTAAATGACAAGAATTTTCTGTACCTCCAGAAATAGTTGCTAATAACTCCGTTGAAGCTGTTGCTTCTGCTCTTTCTTTTAGAGCGTCTAAACTTAATTTCATGCTTTCTGATTTATTTATTAAATATTTATTTAAACAAAACTTCTTACAACATTGCTTTTTTTAACCCGTGCACTGGCTTTTTATCAAACTAATGTAAGAACTGTTTCATTTTTCAATATTAATGCTAAAAGCGAAAAAATTGTTGCGGTTTTTTGTTAAAAATACTACGGTTTTTATAAAAGATTTAATTTTTTAAATACTGCAATTATCTCTTTGTCATTCCCTTTTTGTATTAAAATTTGTTCTTTTATCTTGGATTTTCGTTTTTCTATTGCGCTTAGCGTTATGCCTAAATGAATGGGTAAATGTTTTGTTTTTATACCTTGGTTTAATAATCTTACGATTTCTAAATCTACAGCATCAAAAAGCAATTGTTGTTTGTGATATTCATTTACTACTTTTTTAACGCTAGGTGTTATGTAACAAGTGCATTCTTCTAATATTTTGTGAAATACATTATGTAATAAAGCAGTATTGATGTCGCACTTATGTAATATGCCTATAGGGTTAATTTTAGTGATAATTTGATTTAGTTTGTATCCCTGATTAATAGCCGAAATGAAAATTATTTTAGCTTTTGGAAATTTTTCTTTGAAAAATAAAGCAAGGTCATAACCACAATTGATGTTTTTAGCTTTGAATGGTTCAAGCTGTACATCTAAAATTAGATAATTAATAGTGCTCTTTTCTGTTATAATTTGAAAGGCTTCCTCACAATTTGAGGCGGTTATAAATTTTAGATGTACCTTATTAAAAAAAGAAGTAATGATATTTAAGTAGATATCTATGTATAACGGTTCATTATCAACAAATAATGTAGTTATTGTACTTTTCATTTTACTCTAGTAGGGATTAGAACAAAAATAATTAAAAAAAAGTATTATTGTGTTAAAATTAATATAAATTAAAACAACTTCTCTTTCATTTTTTTCCAGCGGTAGTTTCTGAAAAATCGAGCCTGTTCGGGTGTTACAAATATGGGTTTTCCGGCAGATTTTGCTTTCCAGAAACCCATAAGATAATCTACAAACAATAAAGGTTTCCCTTTTCTCATAGCTAATTTTAAAGAAGAAATGGTGGTTATTAGAAATCCGTAACCCAAACTATAAAAAGCTTCACCTTGTTTGTAGCGTGCGGCTTTGTTGTAACTAGCGCCTGTAGGTTTTAAGTGTTTTACATGCAAACTTTCATCGGTAACTATTTTCCAACCGTAAAATTTGCAGAGTAATTCATCTACAGTATCCCAACCCATGGCTGGTTTAAGTCCGCCTATTTGTTGGTAAGCTTCTTTTCGATAGGCTTTTAATGCCCCGCGAATATGATCTTTATCCGTAAGATTTTCTAAAACCCAATCGCCATTTTTCTCAATATAACAAAAGCCACCAACCATTCCTATCGTTGCATCAGATTGAAAATGTTGGATGATGGTTTCAAAATAGTTCTTAGGAAAAATTAAATCAGCATCAACTTTTACTAGCATCTCATATTGATCGTCAATATGTTTTTCACCCTCATGAAATGCCTGAATAACTTTACTTCCTGGTAAATGAACCGTATCGGATTTTTTATTCACCAACGTGATAAAAGGAAATTTTGCAGCAAATTCAGAAACTATAGCTGGAGTATTATCTGTAGAATTGTCATTAACTACTACGATTTTTGTTGGTAAAACGCTTTGTTCTACTAAGGATTGCAAGGTTAATGAAATGAATTTTTCCTCGTTATAGGTGGGTATAATTATGTAGTATTTCATACGAAAAAAGCTATTTAGTATGTTCTCTTATCTTTTTTCTCTTTCCGCATAAACCAAATAGTATCTTGGCGTAAACCATCTCAATAACGGTCTGAAACCTATTTTTTTAACGGGATGTGTGAATTTTACACGATCAACAATTTTAAATCCCGTTTTTTCAAGCAGCCAATCAAGTTGCCAGTCCTCAAATTCATGATAATGACGATCCCACATATCAGTTTTACTGCGATACGCTGGAGAAAACCATAAACGCAATGGAATCGAAAGTAATATTTTATCGGCGGTAACGTTTTCAAGAACAGTATACGGATTCAGCAAATGTTCAAAAATTTCAAAAGCTGTAAACACTTCATATTTTTCATTTTGAAGCGCACTTTGATCGGCATCTAAGTCTTCTCCTTTTGTATTGATAACGGTATATCCGTTTTCAGTCATGATTTTTGTAAAGGGATTGGAAACACCTAAATCAAAAATAGTTTCAGAAGTTTTGATGTGTTTTTTTAAAAAAGCTAATGTGATATTGAATCGTTTACTTGGATATGTTTTTTCGTACATTCTTACGGTTTTCGGTTTGTGATGTTGCAAAATTAATGATTAACCAGTAACAACACATAAAAAAATTACATTTGATAAACGAATGCGTTAATATTCATACCAGCGCCTACCGAAGCAAATAATACAACATCTCCTTTTGAAAGGGAATGGTTTTCGATCGCTCCTTTTATCAATAAATCATAAAGTGTAGGAACCGTTGCTACGCTAGAGTTTCCTAATTTGTGAATGCTCATGGGCATAATGCCTTCTGGAGGCGATTGTTTGTAATGTTTGAAGAAGCGATGAATGATGGCTTCGTCCATTTTTTCATTGGCTTGATGGATCAAAACTTTTTTAACTTTTTCGATGGGAAGACCACTTTTTTCCAAACAAGCTGTCATTGCTTTAGGAACATTGCTCAAGGCAAATTCATATATTTTTCTACCATACATTTTAATGTAACGAACATCTGGATCGTGGTCGGTATTAAATGAATTCCCGAAAAATAAATAATATGCTTCATCATGTGTAAATGAAGCTGATTCATAAGATAGAATACCACCTGCTTCTTCCGAAGCTTCAATGATAGTGGCGCCAGCACCATCGGAATAAATCATAGAGTCTCTGTCGTGAATATCCACAACTCTCGATAAGGTTTCTGAACCAATTACTAAGCATTTTTTAGCCATTCCTGCCTTTATGAATGCATAGGCTTGAATGACGCCTTCCACCCATCCTGGACATCCAAACAAAATGTCATAGGCGACACATTTTGGGTTTTTTATTTTTAATCCATGTTTTACACGGGTCGCTAAACTGGGCAATATATCGGACTGAATAGCTCCTTTTTTAACATCTCCAAAATTATGAGCTAAAATAATATAGTCTAAGGTTTCTGGATCTATTTTTGCATCTAAAATGGCTTTTTCAGCGGCAAAAAGGGCAATATCGGAAGTACATAAATCATCTGTTACATATCTTCTTTCTTGAATACCCGTAATTTCCAAAAATTTTTCAGCAACGACATCATTTGGGTAGGGAAAAGGAGAGCCATCTTCGTTTAAAAAGGAATGTTTTGCAAAGTCAATATTGGTTACTCTTTTTGTAGGAATATAGCTTCCAGAACCGGTTATTTTGATGTTCATAATTTTTGGTTTTGATGTAACGAAAATATTAATTTTTCTTTAACATAACTTAAAAACAGTCGTTTAATTTGATGTTATTGTCATATTGTTAATTTAAGGACAAAAAACTGAGAAATTGATTTCTTTTAGAATATAATTCAGTGCTTTTTTGCAACTGTTTATGCCTTTAGGATGTTTGAATAAATAAAAAAGTTCAAGATTAGGGGTAATCTTGAACTTTTAAATTTGAACCTAGAAACAAAAATTTACATGTAGGCTTCAATAGGCGCACAAGAACATACCAAATTTCTATCGCCATAGGCTTCGTCAATACGACGTACAGTGGGCCAAAATTTATTTTCAGCAATATAATCTAAAGGATACGCAGCTTGTTCTCTTGTATAAGGATACACCCAGTCGTTAGCAGTTACCATAGCTAAGGTATGTGGTGCATTTCTTAAAATATTGTTCGTATCCTCTTTAGTAGAAACTTCAATTTCTTTACGAATAGCAATCATGGCTTTGCAGAAACGATCCAATTCGGCTACATCTTCTGATTCGGTAGGCTCAATCATTAAAGTTCCAGCAACTGGGAAAGAAACGGTAGGAGCATGAAAGCCATAATCCATTAATCGTTTTGCGATATCGGTTACTTTGATTCCTTTTTCTTCAAAAGCCCTACAGTCTAAGATCATTTCGTGAGCAGCTCTTCCCATTTCTCCTGAATATAATACTGGATAATGATCTTCTAAGAGCGCTTTCATATAGTTGGCGTTTAATATGGCATATTTTGTAGCATTAGTCAGTCCTTCAGCTCCTAACATTGTTATGTAGCCATAAGAAATTAAACAAACCAATGCCGATCCATAAGGAGCGGATGAAATAGCAGTAATTGCATGTTCACCACCCACAGGGATAATAGGATTTGTTGGTAAGAACGGTACTAATTTTTCGTTTACACAGATAGGGCCAACACCTGGTCCGCCGCCTCCGTGAGGAATAGCAAACGTTTTATGTAAATTTAAGTGGCACACATCGGCACCAATGGTTGCAGGGTTGGTCAATCCAACTTGTGCATTCATATTAGCACCATCCATGTATACTAAACCACCATTTTCATGAATAATATTGGTAATTTCGATAATAGCACTTTCAAACACACCATGCGTTGAAGGATAGGTCACCATCAATGCGGATAAATTAGCGGCATGTTCGATCGCTTTTGCTCGTAAGTCTTCCACGTCGATATTTCCATTTTCCATGGTTTTTGTTACGATGATTTCCATCCCTGCCATTGCTGCAGACGCTGGATTGGTTCCGTGTGCAGAAGCTGGAATAATACAAACATTTCTGTGGTGGTCACCTCGAGATAAATGATAAGCGCGAATGGCCATTAATCCAGCATATTCTCCTTGTGCACCCGAGTTGGGTTGTAAAGTTGTGCCTTTAAATCCAGTCACCACATTCAATTGTTGTTCTAATTTTTTCAACATGATTTGGTAACCTTCTGCTTGTTCAATAGGTGCAAATGGGTGAATGCTGTTCCAATTAGCCATAGATAAAGGCAACATTTCGGCAGCAGCATTTAATTTCATCGTACACGATCCTAAAGAAATCATGGAGTGATTCAACGATAAATCTTTACGTTCTAATTTTTTGATGTAACGCATCAATTGACTTTCAGAATGATGGTTATTGAATACGTCATACTGTAAGAACGCTGATTTTCGTTCTAAGTTAGCGGGTACCATTGCTTCTGAAGACAATTCACTAACAGTAAAAGGTTCTTTCCCAGTAGCAGTTGCAAAAATCGCAATGATTTGATTGATATCTCCAATGGATGTGGTTTCGTTGAAAGCAATCGAAATCGTATCAGCATCTGGATAAAAGAAATTTACTTCGTGTTTTTCTGCAATAGCTTTAACTTTATGGGCATCGGCTTTCACTAGAATGGTATCAAAGAAGGCTGAATTGGTTTGGTAAACCCCTAATTTATTTAAGGCATCCGCAGTTGTAACGGCTGATGCGTGAACTTTGTTCGCAATATATTGTAAGCCTTTTGGTCCGTGAAATACCGCATACATTCCAGCCATTACAGCAAGTAATACTTGAGCGGTACAAATATTTGAAGTGGCTTTTTCACGTTTGATGTGTTGCTCGCGGGTTCCTAATGCCATACGCAAAGCACGGTTGCCATCGGTATCAATGGAAACGCCAATAATTCGACCCGGCATTGAACGTTTGTATTCTTCTTTTGTGGCAAAATAGCCCGCATGAGGACCTCCGTAACCCATTGGTATTCCGAAACGTTGCGTGGTACCTACAACCACTGCTGCGCCCATTTCCCCTGGAGGGGTTAATTTTGCTAATGATAAAATATCTGCAGCAACAGCAACTTTAATTTCGTTTTCAGCAGCTTTTGCGATAAATCCGGCATAGTCATGAACTTGGCCAAATTTTCCTGGATATTGTAATATAGCACCAAAGAAGTCAGCTGAAAAATCAAAATTTTCATGATTACCTACAACTAATTCAATTCGCAAAGGTGTTGAACGAGTTTGCAATACTGAAAGTGTTTGAGGTAATATTTCTTCAGAAACAAAGAATTTAGTTACATTATTTTTCTTTTGATCGCGTGTTCGTACATCAAAAAGTAACGCCATTGCTTCCGCAGCAGCTGTTCCTTCGTCTAGTAACGAAGCATTAGCAATTTCCATTCCTGTTAATTCAATAACAGTAGTTTGAAAATTTAAAATAGCTTCTAAACGACCTTGAGCAATTTCAGCTTGATAAGGTGTGTAAGCCGTGTACCATCCTGGGTTTTCAAATATGTTACGTTGAATAACGGCAGGAACAATCGCCGGGTGATATCCTAGCCCAATGTATGACTTGAAAATTTTATTTTTCTTTCCTAATTCCTGAATGTGTGATAAATACTCATATTCGGTCATTGGAGTATCCAAATCCAAATCGTTTTTTAAACGAATGTCATTTGGAATCGTTTCAAAAATCAATTGATCTAAATTTGCTACACCAATGGTTTTAAACATGTGATTTAAGTCGGTTTCACGGGGACCTAAATGTCTCAAAGCGAATGCATCTGTTCTCATTTATTGATAAAAGGTATAAGTGTTTTTTTATGTGTTGTTTGAACAACAAAAGTAATTATTAATCTTGTATTTCTTTGTTTTTAAAAGGTGATTTTTTTGTGATTTTATCAACTAAATAAGGATCTTATTAACAGATTGATTATTTTTGTTGAATGGCCATCGGAAAGCAAATAGTTGACTTTTATATCGAGAGCAGCATACATGTTGCGCTTGCCGCTTGTAGCTTGATTTTAATCACGTTTACAGGGTTAAACACTACTTATGACGCATCAGTTGCTGCGTTTGGTTTTTTTGGAACAATTTCTGCATATAACGCTATTAAATATCTCCCCGTTATCACTTCAATAAATTGGTTTCTTAGCCCAAGGAATGGTTTTATCGGTATCCTAAGTTTGAGTTCGTTTGTAGTAGCTGTTTATTGTTTTTTTCAGTGGGACAGTACGGCACAAATGCTAGCAATTGGATCCTTATTACTTACAATATTCTATGGCTTTTCTTTTTTTGGATATTTGAATTCCGGACGAAATAGGGTTGGATATAAAATTTTTTTGGTAGCGA
>DALYCS010000017.1:0-8476 GCA_031973615.1 Flavobacterium sp.
TCAACTTCTTGCATGATATGTGTGGAAAGAAAAACAGTTTTGTCTTTTCCGATGTTCTTGATTAAGTCTCTTATTTCTACCAGCTGATTAGGATCTAAACCGGTTGTAGGTTCGTCTAAAATTAAGACATCCGGTTGGTGTAATAAAGCGGTTGCTAGTCCAACTCTTTGGCGATAGCCTTTAGAAAGAGCTCCCATTTTTTTATGACTCTCCGAAGCTAATCCAGTAAGTACAATAACCTCTTCAATTCTCGATTTAGCAACACCATATACGTCGGCATTAAAACTCAAATATTCACGCACATAAAGATCTAAATACAACGGATTGTGTTCGGGTAGGTATCCCACCGATTTCTGAACCTTCTTTTGTTCTGAAACCACATTGTATTCGTTTACAAGTGCGGCGCCACTATCGGCTTTTAGATATGTAGTCAATATTTTCATTAAAGTAGATTTACCGGCGCCGTTAGGTCCCAAAAAACCAACAATTTCTCCTTTTTTTATAGAAAAACTAATATTGTCCAAGGCTTTTTGATCACCGTAATTTTTCTACAACTATTGACATACGTACTAAATTTTAGCAAAAATAACCTTTTTTAAAATAACTCAAATTTATTTAAAAAAGTATTTAGGGTTTGTATTATTTTGTGTTATTTAATTACACCTGAAAAGAAATAATCGTAATTTTACAACGAATAAATTAGTATGGAAAATAAAAAAGAATTCCGAACTTGGTTAGATGATTTTCAGCTCAAGCACCCGCTAGTGATTGCAGGCCCTTGTAGTGCAGAAACAGAAGAGCAAGTTTTACAAATAGCTACCGAATTGAAAAATTCGGATGTTACTATTTTTCGCGCTGGGATTTGGAAACCTAGAACACGCCCAGGAGGTTTTGAAGGGGTGGGTGCTGTTGGTTTGAAGTGGCTGCAAAAGGCAAAAGAAGCCACCGGATTGTTGATGGCAATTGAAGTGGCTTCTGCAGCTCATGTGAAATTAGCACTGGATCATGATATCGATGTCTTGTGGATTGGAGCACGTACAACCGTGAATCCATTTGCAGTTCAGGAAATTGCCGAAGCTTTAGAAGGAACCGATAAAATAGTATTAATTAAAAATCCAGTAAACCCCGATTTGTCTCTATGGATAGGCGGTTTAGAACGTTTGTATAATGCCAATATTAAAAAATTAGGGGTGATTCACCGAGGGTTTTCTACCTATGAAAAAACAAAGTACCGCAACAATCCTGAATGGCAGATTGCCATTGACTTGCAAAATCGTTTCCCTGATTTGCCTTTGATTTGTGATCCATCACACATTACCGGTAAGCGAAGTATGATTAAAGAGGTGGCACAACAAGCTTTGGATTTGAATTATGACGGATTAATGATTGAAACCCATTGCGATCCAGATAATGCTTGGAGTGATGCCGCCCAACAAATTACTCCCTCGGTACTAAAACAATTGTTTTTAGATTTAAAGGTTCGAAAAACAACTGATGATGCCAATGATTATAACCAACGCATGACTACATTGCGCATGCAAATTGATGGTTATGACGAAAAATTATTGGAAATTATTGGAAAAAGAATGCAAATAGTAGATCAAATAGGGATGTTGAAAAAAGAGAAAAATGTTGCTATTTTGCAAAACCAGCGTTGGAACGAAATTCTACTTAAAATGACAACCGAGGGAAAAGAAATGGGTTTGAGCCCCGATTTTATCATGCAACTGTTTAAAGCGATTCATCAAGAGAGTATTAATCATCAAGAGAAAGTAATGCATACCTAAAAAAAACGCCCTAATCAATTAGGGCGTTTTAAGTTTTATTTAATTTCTTTTCTGAAATAAAAACGACTAATAAAAATTCCGTCTCCATCTCCTTTACCTGCGTCACTTTCTACTGCACTAGTGATGTGAATTAATTCCCAACCATCTTTGTTGTATTTTCTCAATAACGAAGTCATCATTGCATCATTTGAAGCAATATTTTGGAAATTAATACCCACTAAACTATAAAAGTTTACCAAAGTACTTTCTTTTAAATCGTCAATTTTTACATCCGAACGGTCTTTGCTTGTTTTTTCTTTACCGTCTTTTGATCGTGTTGTTGTAAATTGAGTATAATCTACATTACCGCCATTTTCGATGATTCGAGATCTTCCTAGACCACCTGGAACTACAGATTCTACAGAAGTTACAATTTTGTAATCATAACTTTGAGAAATCGCAAAATTACTTACTAAAAATGCGGCAATAAAAATTAATTTTTTCATGTTATTAGTTTTAAAATTCTTTCAAAAATAATAAAAAAAAATTGTAGTTAACAAACATATTCGTTTTTTCCGTTGCTTCATTTTCTTTAAAAATGCTATATTTGCTTAAATTAATCCCTGTGTTTTTAAGGGCTATGACTCTTGGTTTTTAGCCCAAACACTAACTTTTCAGTTTAAATGATAGGAATTGTATATAAATCTACCGGTAGTTGGTACACCATAAAAACAGAGCAAAATCTTTTTTTGGAGTGCCGTATAAAGGGTAAATTTAGAATGCAAGGAATCAAGAGCACCAATCCTATTGCTGTGGGCGATGTAGTTGATTATGAACTTGAAAACACAACCGATGTAACAACTGGAGTAATTGTAAATATTCAAGAGCGAAAAAATTATATTGTTCGAAAATCGGTCAATTTATCCCATCAAATGCATATTATAGCTTCCAATATTGATGTGGTTTTTTTATTAGTAACGATTCACAATCCTCCCACCACTACTAGTTTTATCGATCGTTTTTTAGTAACTGCTGAAGCCTACGGAATTGAAGCCGTACTCGTATTTAATAAAATTGATACATTTGATGAGGCTACGTTAGAGGAACAATTGTATTTGCAATATATTTATACTGAAATAGGCTACAAATGCTTGCGAGTTTCGGCCAAAGATGGAAAAGGAATTGACGAGTTAAAGACCTTGATGAAAGGTCGCGTTTCTATGTTTTCGGGTCATTCTGGGGTAGGAAAATCAACATTAGTCAACACCTTAGAACCAGCACTTAATTTAAAAACCAAACAAATATCTGCTTCCCATGCGCAAGGAAAGCATACCACAACATTTGCTGAAATGTTTGATTTGTCCTTCGGTGCAAAAATAATCGATACACCCGGTATAAGAGGTTTTGGTATTGTTGATATGGAACGGCAAGAAATTGGCGATTATTTTCCGGAATTTTTCGCTTTGAAAGAACAATGTAAATTCAATAATTGTTTACACAAAGACGAGCCACATTGTGCCATTAAAAATGCCTTGGAAAAAGATGAAATTGCCTGGTCGCGGTATAAAAGTTACACCCAAATTTTAGATGGTGATGAGGAACAGTATCGTGCAGATATATACGATGCCGAGCGAAGAGCAAGTGACGAAACGCGAACTTCATAACCCATTAGCAATATGAAAGCAGTCCTCCAACGTGTGTCGCAAGCCTCAGTAACCATTCAAGACGAAGTGGTTGCTCAAATCGAGAGTGGCTTGTTGGTGTTGATTGGTATTGAAGACACAGATAATCATGAAGATATAGAATGGCTTTCTGCTAAGATTGTAAATCTTCGCATTTTTGCAGATGAAAACGACGTGATGAATTTATCGCTTAAAGATATTGATGGCGACATGATAGTTGTAAGCCAGTTCACCTTACACGCACTAACTAAAAAAGGAAACCGACCCAGTTATATTAAAGCGGCACGACCCGAATTAGCCATTCCTATTTATGAATCATTTGTGCAACAGATAGAAATAGACTTTGGGAAAAAAGTGCAAACCGGAAAATTTGGGGCTGATATGAAAGTTAGTTTGATTAATGATGGTCCGGTAACCATACTAATCGATACAAAAAATAAAGAATAATGCATATGAAGAAAATATTATTAATTTTATTATTCTATACTCCTTTTTTTTATGCGCAAGAAAATTTCATTGCAATTTTTTCGGATAGCATAAAAGCAAATGCAAATGCTATAATAAAACAACAAAATATAGACATTGAAATTAATAATTATAATTCAATGATTATAAAAAAATATCGAGTGGTAACTATATTAAATGAGTTAGGGAATAATAGTATTGATGCACTTGAATATCTTGATAATTCTACATCAATTAAAAAAATTGAGGCAATTATTTATGATGCATTAGGGCGGGAAATTAAAAAGATTAAACGAAAAGATTTTAAGGAAAATTCAGTCAGTGAGGGGTCAATTATTACAGATAATCGTGTTATATATTTAGATTACACCCCCGTTCAATACCCTTTTACAGTTGTTTATGAAAGTGAATTATCAACTGCAAACACAGCATTCATTCCAAGTTGGGCACCCATTGAAGATTATTTTGTTAGTGTAATAAACTCTGCCATTCAAATCAAATACTCACCAGAAGTAAAATTTAAATACAAAGAAATAAATTGCAAAGACAATTTAAAGAAAATAGACCAACCAGGATTATTGAAATATACCATAAATAATTCTAAGGCAATACGTAAAGAAGATTTAGCACCATCTTTAAAAAAATATGTACCATTCGTATTGTTTGGACTTGATAAATTTCAGTTAGAAGGTGTTTCTGGAAATGCTGAAAATTGGGAATCTTTTGGTAAATGGATGTATACAGAACTATTAAAAGATACGGAAGAAATTTCGGAAGAAACATTATCTATAGTGTCAAAAATCATTGAAAATGAAACAGATAATTATGCAAAGGCCAAGCGAATTTATGAATACATTCAAAGTAAAACTCGATATGTGAGTGTTCAACTTGGTATAGGGGGATGGAAGCCTATGTTGGCAAAAAATGTTGACAGATTGGGATATGGAGATTGTAAAGCCTTGACAAACTATACCCGATCTTTATTAAAAGCATTTAATATTCCTTCATATTATACAATTGTTTAGGGAGATGATAATAAAAGAGATATTGAGGATTTTGTTACGATGCAAGGAAATCATGTAATTTTAGGTATCCCAAACTTGAAACAAGAAATCACTTGGTTAGAATGTACAAGTCAATCTTTGCCATTTGGTTTTAATGGTGATTTTACCGATGATAGAAAAGTTTTAATTGTTTCTGAAAACGAAGCAAGGATAGTAAAGACTTCCCCTTTGGTTAATGAACAAAATAGTCAAATTTCAAAATATGAAATCCAAGTACAGTCAAACAATAGTATAAAGGGCAATGCAAAGATTGTTTCAAAAGGTATTTTTTACAATAATAAATTGTCTTTAAAGACGCTTAATCAAGAAAAAACAAGAAATTATTACAATGAATTTTTCAATACTGTGAGTAATATTAAAATTACTAAAAATGAATTGAAAGATGAAAAATTGATACCCGAATTTATAGAAAATCTTGATTTTGAAGCAGCAGAATTTATTAAAGTTAATCAGGGCCAAGCTTTATTAACTCTTAATTGTATCAATCAAATTTCATTTGTCCCTAAGAAAGTTAAAGACAGAAAAATGCCTTTTGAAATTGAAAGAGGGTACAATTATGAAGACGAAATTATTTTTGAATTACCAGCTACCTATAAATTTGATACTTTGCCAAGTAATCAAAATATTTCTAACGAGTTTGGTGAATATGTTTATGATTTAAAAAGGGAGGGTCAAAAATTAATTTATCATCGAAAAATTCTTCTTAAGAAAGGTTTTTACAATCCTGAAAAATATGAAAATTATAGAAAATTTCGTGAACAAATAGCCCGATTAGAAAATACTAAAATTATATTAATTTCAAACTAAAATTATATGCAAAAGATATTTGTTGTTATTTTTTCAATCTTATTTTTTCAATCAGTTTCTTCACAAAAATTGAAACTGGGTGAAGTTACAATTGATGAATTAAAACAAGCGGTTCATCCAAAAGATTCAACTGCAAATGCTGCTTATTTATTTAAAATTGGAAAAACCCAATTCAATATTGACCGTGAAGGATCTTGGGAAATAGTTACACAAGTTAATGTAAAAATTAAAATTTACAAAAAAGAAGGTTTAGGACAAGCTAATCAAGAAATTGCATACTATGTAGGCGGAATAAGTAAAGAGAGGATTTATATTGACCAAGCCTATACCTATAATTTAGTTGGAAATAAAATAGAAAAAACAAGATTAAAGTCTGAAGGTGAATTCAAGGAGGAAGTTAATGAAAAATGGACTGTAAAAAAAATTACGTTCCCGTCAGTTAAAGAAGGTTCTATTATTGAGTTTTCTTATAAGTTAGTTTCACCGTACATTTCAAATTTTAATGATTGGCATTTTCAAAGTAAAATTCCTGTGAACTTTGTTCAATATGATGTTTATATTCCACAATATTTTAGATATAGAACGGTTATTACTGGTTATGAATCAATAAAAACAGAAGAAAAATCAATTCCGGGAACTGATTTTAGTAGTCTAAAATATACATATTCTGCAAATGATTTGGAACCAATAAAAGAGGAAGAGTTTGTTAAGAATATAGATAATTATTCTTCAATATTAAAATATGAATTAGCTTCTATCCAATATCCAAATCAGCCAGGTAAGGACGTGGCTCTTAATTGGGAAGATGTTTCAAAATCAATATATGAAAATGAAAGTTTTGGAAGGGAGCTAGATCATAAGTCGTATTTCGAAGAGGAATTAAAGCCAGTAATTGCTAATATACCCAATGAAAATGAAAAATTAATCAAAATATTTGAATTTGTTCAAAGCAGAATGAATTGGAATAATAAGAAAGGATATAATTGTGAATTAGGCGTAAAAAAAGCATTTAAGGATCGTATTGGTAACAGTGCTGATATTAACTTAATGCTAGTTTCTATGTTACGGTATTCCGGTATAGATGCTAATCCAGTTATTATTAGCACTAGGTCAAATGGTATCGCTATTTTTCCAAGTAGATTTGCTTTTAATTTTGTGCTTGCAGGAGTAAAATTGAAAAATACAGAAAATATTATTTTATTAGATGCAACCAATAAGTATACTGTACCCGATTTGATTCCTTTAGAAACATTGAACTGGTATGGGAGGATGTTATTGCGTAATGGAACTTCAGTAGAAATTCCATTAGAACCTAAAAAACAGTCTAATAAATCAATAGTTGTATTAGCAGAGATAGAAGATGAAGTAAATATTAAAGGAAAAGCCCGTGAAGGATTGAGTGAATATTATGCATTATTATTTAAAGAAAATTATGAGGCATTAAACGAAAATTCTATAATAGATAAATACGAAAATAAATACCAAGGAACCGAAATCGAAGATTTAGTAATTAAAAAAGAAAAAGGGAAGCCAATCAATGTCACGTATTCGTTTTTGAAAAATAATGCAATTGAACTAATTGGAGAAAAATTATATTTGTCTCCATTATTGTTCTACGGGATGGATGAAAATCCATTTAAATCTGAAAAGAGAAAATACCCAATTGAGTTTGATTTTCAACAAAAATTGAATTTTAATATTTCAATAAAAATTCCTGAAAACTATGATGTTGAAAGTTTTCCTTCTCCAATGGTATTCAAGTCTTCAAATAATTCTTTAGTCTTCAATTTTAATGGAACAGTAACAAATGGAATGATTCAAATTGTGTCAAGTTTTGAAATAAATTCGTTATTGTTTTCAGCTGAAGATTATGAAAATATTAAGTCCTATTTTAAAGAAATTATTAGTAAACAAACTGAAAAAATAGTTTTAATAAAAAAGAAGATATGACACAAAAAATTACACGATTCATCATTATTTCTGCAATAAATACATTACTTTATAGTGTAATTATTTATTTTATGGAGGTTACAATGGAGCCCTTACGGTTTGTGCTTCAAGCCATATTTTTTGGCTTTTTCATGGGATTTTTACAAGTATTTGGTTTGCCGTATATGAATCGAAATAAAAAACAATAAGCATGAACATTCAAAATGCCCAACTAGCAGTAGATCATTGGATTAAAGAACATGGTGTTCGTTATTTTAATGAATTGACCAATATGGCCCAGCTTACTGAAGAAGTAGGTGAGGTGGCTCGAATTATTGCCCGAAGATACGGTGAACAATCGGAAAAAGAATCGGATAAAAATAAAGATTTAGGTGAAGAATTAGCCGATGTAGTTTTTGTGGTTCTTTGTTTGGCCAATCAAACCGGTGTAGATTTACAAGCTGCTTTTGATAAGAAAATGGACCTAAAAACAAAACGCGATCACGACCGCCATCATAATAATGAAAAACTTAAGTAGTTTACAGTTTTCAGACACAGTATTCAGTAATAATTAAAAACGTGAATTTACTTTTAAAAAATTCAAAACTCGAAACTCAAAACTCGAAACTTCAAATCACGGGTTCTAAGTCTGAAACCAATAGATTATTATTGTTACAAGCTCTGTATCCTGAAATTAAAATAGAAAACGCTTCTAATTCCGATGATTCTGAAGTGATGTTGAATGCGTTAGCCATCACCCATC
>DALYCS010000017.1:8564-17061 GCA_031973615.1 Flavobacterium sp.
TACTGGTTCGTCTCGAATGAAAGAACGTCCCATTAAAATTCTAGTAGATGCTCTTTTGCAATTAGGTGCCGATATTTCTTATGAAGAGAGTATAGGCTTTCCGCCACTTCGAATTAATGGAAAAAGACTAGAAAATAGACGGGTGTGTTTACCAGCTAATGTGAGCAGTCAATACATTTCTGCCTTATTGTTAATAGCCCCAAAATTGAAAAACGGTCTAGAACTTATTTTAGAAGGCGAAATAGCTTCACTGCCTTATATTCATATGACGTTGTCTTTGTTGAATAAGATAGGAGTAGTCACTACTTTTGAAAAAAGCACCATTTCTATTCGACCAGCCTCAACTGTTCTGTGTGCAGCACCACAAGTAATTGAATCCGATTGGAGTTCGGCTTCCTATTGGTATTCTCTAGTTGCCTTGTCTGAAATTGGTTATCAAATAACGCTATCTAGCTTTAAGAGAAATAGTCTGCAAGGCGATGCGGTATTGGTTGAACTATATAAACATTTTGGTGTTGAAACAACCTTCAACGACAAGGAAACCATTACACTAACCAAAAGTGAGAGCGCCAATCAACAATCGCTATTCATCAATCTTCAATCCAGTCCCGACCTGGCACAAACTATTGCAGTTACGTGTTTTGGATTAGGGATTAGTTGTCATTTAATGGGGTTACACACCTTAAAAATTAAAGAAACGGATCGATTAGAAGCGTTGCAAAAGGAGTTGACAAAATTAGGTGCAGACATACACGTTACATCGGATGATTTGCAATTAAGCCCTGGGAAAACAATAAAGCAAGATATCACAATAACTACCTATCAAGATCATAGAATGGCTATGGCTTTTGCGCCTTTAGGACGTATAGCAAGTCTCGTAATTGAAGATGCAGAAGTGGTTACAAAATCGTATCCTGGTTTTTGGAATGATTTGAAAAAAGTTGGCTTTGACTTAGAAGAATTGAGCTGATTTAGCGCGTATACGCAACAAGCAGTTTCGAATTATTTTTTTATAAATTTGCTAAATTCTACTGTGTTTTCTGAGAATATTTTAATCAAATATGTGCCCGATTCTAAGTAAGAAACATCAATATTTTGTTCCGAATTTTTAGTCATAACCAAACGTCCTAAGGCATCAAAAACTTCAATAACTTCACTATTTTTTTCAGATTTGATTGTTAATATTGACGAAACGGGATTGGGATATATCTCGAATTTTCTATTCAAATTGAAATTAGTGTTACTCAAATTTGGATCTAATCGAGAAGCAGTTGCTCCAGAACAGTCGTTGCTGTTGGCCATAAAATTTACGAAATTTCCATTTTCAAAAACAAGTGGAGTAGTACTAACAGGATTACCGGTCAAAGTGGAAATTCCATACAAATTTGTATTGTCGCTACAGTAAAACATATTGGTTGAGGGATCAATTGTCGCTCCAGCGGTTACAGAATAATATAAGTTGGGTAGTATGGTTTGTGATACACGAGTCACTATTCCTGTCGCCGGATCAATTTTTCCTAATCGCGAATGTTGAATGAAAACACCCGTTGGGGCATTCGGCATTTGAATGTTCGTCATTTCTCGAACAATTCCATAAATACTGTTATCTGCACAATTGTACGTGAAGTTTGAAAAATCATAATCATTTGAACTGTATACAACATCGGGTTGGCTGTAAATGGTTCCATTATATAAATCGATGCCTAAAAATTTGGGCCCGGTTTTAAAATAATACACCATAAGTTCAGGGTCGATTATGGTTCCTGCTAATTGATAACCTGTAGCAATTGAATTTGGAGATAGTGTCGTTACTTGTCCGGTGTTTGTATCCAATTTACCAAAATAAACACCTAAAGAAACGTTGTTTGTGTCAAAGGGTCGTACTAATCCATACAGTGTATTGTTGGAATGGCTAAAGCTCACATTGTCAAAATAAGTTGTTCCGGTAAATGCGGTAGTATATGGAATTGTAGTAATACTGCCGTTGTTGAAATTAAAAGTAGTTAGAGTTGAATTCCCAGTCATCAAGTACATTTTTGATTGAACCGGGTCAAAATCACCTCCAGAGACGTTAAAACTTTGTTCGCTAAATGTAGTACTCACATCATTAACATAGCCAGTGTTCAGGTTGATGGATCCCGCTTTATTTTGACTAGGACCCGAATTTGTAGTTGGATTTGTTCTTGTGACTAGTGTAAATAAATTGTTGACCGGTTGAGCAACCATCAATTGGATTAGGAATATAAAGAGTAGATTTAATTTCATAGAATTTTTAATATAAACACTTGTTTTTCAAATGAGTAATAAAAATGTAAATCTAAGAAAAAAACAGCAAACGCATGAATTATTAATATATTATTATTGTAGTAAAATTCGAACAAATTATTTACTGTGAAAGAAAAAAGTCGGGATGACTGGATTCGAACCAGCGACCCCTAGCACCCCATGCTAGTACGCTACCAGGCTGCGCTACATCCCGAAGGCTGCAAAATTAAGGAATTCGATTGAAATTAAAAAAAAATAAACAAGAAATTACTTGACAACGCCTATCTCATAATTGTATATTTGCACCCAATTCGTTTTTGAAATGTCAAATTTCAGACGATTATTGCTAAATTCTAAATGCTATTTATGAAATTATCTCATTTTCAATTCCATCTTCCTGAAGAGTTATTAGCCGAATTTCCTACTGAAAACCGTGACGAGTCTCGTTTAATGGTAGTTGATAGAAAAACAGGAACCATCGAACACAAATTATTTAAAGATATTATCGATTATTTTGACGATGGCGATGTAATGGTTTTAAATAACACGAAGGTTTTTCCTGCTCGTTTGTATGGTAACAAAGAAAAAACAGGTGCACGCATCGAAGTTTTTTTATTGCGAGAATTGAATGCCGAACAACGTTTGTGGGATGTCTTAGTAGATCCAGCACGTAAAATTCGTATCGGAAATAAATTGTATTTTGGTGACGATGATTCGTTAGTTGCTGAGGTTATCGACAATACTACTTCTCGCGGACGTACCCTTCGTTTTTTATACGATGGTTCGTATGAAGAATTTAGAGAAAAATTAGTTGAATTGGGCGAAACGCCCATTCCAAAATACATCAATCGTGAAGTAACTCCTGAAGATGCAGAGCGTTATCAAACCATCTACGCAAAAGAAGAAGGAGCTGTAGCTGCTCCAACTGCTGGCTTGCACTTTTCAAAACATTTATTAAAACGTTTAGAAATTAAAGGAATCGATTTTGCAGAAGTAACCTTACACGTTGGATTGGGTACCTTTAATCCGGTTGAAGTAGAAGATTTATCAAAACATAAAATGGATTCGGAAGAAATGAAAATTTCACAAGAAGCCTGTGATATCATCAATAATGCTAAAACAAAAAAGAAAAAGGTATGTTGTGTAGGAACTACAGCTATGCGTGCTATGGAAAGTTCGGTTTCTTCACAAAGAACGTTAAATCCGTATTCAGGATGGACCAATAAATTCATCTATCCACCCTATGATTTTAGCTTAGCTGACGCGATGGTGACCAACTTTCACACGCCAAAATCTACCTTATTAATGATGATTTCTGCATTTTGTGGTCACGATTTAATGATGAAAGCCTACAAAGAAGCTATTCAGGAAAAATACCGTTTTTATTCGTATGGTGATGCCATGTTAATCATTTAGTCATTCACCATGAAAATAGTTAAAATCTCATCAGTAATGGTGAGATTTTTTATTTATAGGCAGTGTTTTGACACGTTGCAACTTTTCCCTATTTTTACCCATCAAAAAATCCAAGAGACTCATGATTTTTCAAAATACACGCGAATTTGCACAAAGTTTAGACACCCAAGATGCGCTGAAAGACTATAGAAATGAATTTATTTTTCCAAAAGTAAATGGAAAACAAGTCATTTATTTTACCGGAAATTCATTGGGATTACAACCCAAAAGAACCAAGCTTTATGTAGAGGAAATCATGAATGATTGGGCAAACCTAGCAGTTGAAGGTCATTTTTATGCCGATAAACCTTGGTGGGATTACCACGAACGATTTGCAGCACCGCTAAGTGAAATTGTGGGGGCAAAACCAACAGAAGTTACGGTTATGAATACGTTAACCGTAAATCTTCACTTGTTGATGGTTTCGTTTTACCGTCCTACTCAAAAGAAATTCAAAATTATTTGCGAAGAAAAAGCGTTTCCAAGCGATCAATATATGTTTCAAAGTCAAATCGATTTTCATTCTAAATCAGTTGGTTTTAATCCCAATGATGCCTTAGTTGAAATTAAAAGAAGAGATGGCGAACACAATATTAGAATTGAAGATATTTTAGCTAAAATTGAGGAAGTAGGTGAGGAGTTGGCTTTAATATTAATTGGAGGTGTAAATTATTATACGGGGCAAGTTTTTGACATGAAAACCATCACCGAGGCTGGCCATAAACAAGGTGCCTATGTAGGTTGGGATTTAGCGCATGCCGCCGGAAACATCGAATTGCATTTGAACGAATGGAAGGTAGATTTTGCGGCTTGGTGCAGTTACAAATACATGAATTCGGGTCCTGGAAATGCATCGGGTTGTTTTGTGCATGAAATGCATCATTACGATTCAGATTTACCAAGATTCGCCGGCTGGTGGGGTCACAATAAGGAACGTCGCTTTAAGATGGAGCCTAAATTTGATCCGGTTCGCGGTGCCGAGGGTTGGCAAATCAGCAACCTTCCCATTTTATCCTTAGCACCTTATTTGGCTTCAGTTGAAATGTTTGCCGAAGTAGGAATGGAAAAATTAATAACCAAACGTAATCTGATAACGTCTTATTTGGAATTCATCTTGCACGAAATTGCAAACGAAATAGATGGTGCTGATTTTGAAATTATTACACCTTCAAATCAACACGAACGTGGTTGTCAATTGTCGGTATATTTACATGGCCAAGGAAGAGAATTATTTGAACGATTAATGAAAAATGGCGTCATCACCGATTGGAGAGAGCCCAATGTTATTCGTTTAGCACCCGCTCCATTCTATTGTTCTTTCGAAGATATGTATGAATTTGGCCAAATATTGAAAAGATTGATATTGGAGAAATAGATTTTTAGACAATAGATTTTCAGACTTTCAGAACATCCAATATCAGAATATCTGAACATCAAAAATAAAACCATGCACAATTATAAAGAATTAGAAGTTTGGAAAGAAAGTATTAAATTTTGTCCAGAAATTTATAAAGTATTTAAACGATAAAATAAGTAGCAATGATTTTCAGATAATCGGATGGTCAATTTTTCAGATTGTCCGAGTATCAGAATATCTAATATCTAAAACAATGATTAAACAACAAATTATAGAAAATTTCGACCCATCACAACCAGGGTTAGCCGATGCAACTGTTTTTGGATTGCCTTTTTCAGCCGAACAAAGTGAAATAATTGTAATTCCTGTACCCTGGGAAGTAACCGTTAGTTATGGAGCCGGAGCTTCTGAAGGACCTGCTGCAGTATTAGATGCTTCCTTTCAGGTAGATTTGAACCATCAAGAGTTTCCTGAATTATGGAAATTAGGTATTTTTATGGATGAAGCGCCAGCACATTGGGCAAAGAATTCCGAAAAGTATAAAGGATTAGCACAGCCTATTATCGAAGCGTTAGAGCGTGGAGAAGATGTAGCTACTTTTCCAGCCTTACAAGCCGATTTGGATCAAATCAATAAAGTTTGTAAAGAACTGCATCAAGAAGTAAAAGAGCGTGTGCTTTTTTGGATGAACCAAGGTAAAAAAGTGGTGTTATTAGGAGGTGATCATTCTACGCCATTAGGGTATTATCAAGCATTAGCTACTAAACATGATAATTTCGGAATTTTACATTTAGACGCTCACATGGATTTGCGTATTGCCTATGAAGGATTTACGTATTCACACGCCTCAATTATGTATAATGCGTTACAAATTCCGCAGATTTCAAAAATTGTGCAAGTAGGAATTCGCGATTTTTGTGAGCAAGAAGTTGAAACTGCACTTAGCGATAGAGTTTTGGTTCACACCGATAGCGATTTAAAACGCGAAACTTTTGAAGGCAAAACCTGGCAAGCACAATGCGACCAAATTATCGCTTCATTACCAGAAAAAGTATGCATTTCATTTGATATAGACGGCATGTATCCTTGGTATTGTCCCAATACTGGAACGCCAGTTCCAGGCGGATTTTCATTTGAACAAGCGGCTTATTTGTTCAGTCGCTTAGCTGAAACCGATAAAGAAATTATCGGATTTGATTTAGTAGAAGTAGCGCCAGGCGATGACGATTGGGATGGAAACGTAGGCGCAAGAATGCTATTTCACATGTGTGGCGCTTTTGCAAAATCACAAAAAATGAATGTTGGAAATAAAATTCAATTTAATAAATAATTAAAAAAACCGAAGTCATAATAAGCTTCGGTTTTTTTTATAAGTTTTCTATACTTCCCAAAATCGAAATTGCTTTTTCTTTCGTTGCGGCTAATTCCTCGGGTTTCATTTTTCTCAGTAACGCCAGCATCATGCTCATTCGTTGGTTGTTGGCAAAATGCTTTTTTTTCTCGTCCAAAAAATGCCAATACAAACTGTTAAACGGACACGCATTTTCGCCCAATTTATCTTTCACATTATAATGACAACTGCCACAATAATTGCTCATTTTATTGATGTAACTTCCTGAAGAAACATACGGTTTGGTTGCTACAATCCCGCCATCAGCATACTGACTCATGCCTCTTGTGTTGGGCATTTCAACCCATTCAATCGCATCGATGTAAACGCCCAAATACCAAGAATCCACTGCATCAGGATGTAATTGTGCCAACAAAGAAAAATTACCAATGACCATCAACCGCTGAATATGATGCGCATAGGCTTCCGATAAACTTTGGGAAATCGAATGTTGCATACATTTCATCTTGGTTTTTCCGTTCCAAAAGAATTCCGGTAGCGGATTGTGGTTTTCTAAAACGTTCATTTGGGCATAATTGGGCATTTCTTTCCAATAAATTCCTCTAACATATTCGCGCCAACCAATAATTTGTCGCACAAAACCTTCTACTTGCGCCAATTCAATCGATTCTTGGTTTTGATAATAGTATGAAATTACGAAATCCACAACTTCTTTCGGACTGATCATTTTAGAATTCATTGCAAACGATAAACGCGAATGAAACAGAAATTTGTGTCCAGAAAATAAGGAATCTTGATAGGTTCCGAAATGTGCCAACAAATGCTCGCAGAAATAATCCATCAATTGCAAACTTTCGTTTCTTGAAGTCGGCCAATTGAAATTTTCTGCATCAATTGTTCCAATTGTGGTAATGTTTTGCGTGTGAATTTCGGTAACAATTTCGGATACATTTTGATGAAATTCCAAAGGAAACGGAATCGGAACTTCGTTTTTATATTGGTTGCGGTTGTTGTGATCAAAATTCCATTTTCCATCTAGCGGTTGATCGCCAACTATTAATACACCATGTTTTTTTCGCATCATCCGGTAAAAACTTTCCATCAAAAGTTGCTTTTTACCTTTGAAAAAATCAGCTAATTCATTTCTAGTCGTGTAAAAATGTTCGGAATCTACCGCTGTTGTTGCAATAGCAAGTGTTTTACAAATCGCTTTCAATTGTTCGTCCAATCGATATTCATCGGGGAATTGGTATTCAAATTGTTCGATTGTATGTTTTTCTACCAAATCTAAAATCAAGATTTCTAGATCTTGTGGATTGTTAGCATCCGAAATTTTATAATAAATCACTTGATGACCCCTCTTTATCAATTCCTCCGAAAAATTCCGCATGGCAAGAAAAAACCCTACAACCTTTTGAATGTGATGTTGCACATAATCGGTTTCCTGACGCATTTCTGCCATCACATACATCACTTCTGGATTGACTTCATCAAACCATGAATGTTCCAAATTGAGTTGGTCGCCCAAAAGTAATCGAAGTGTTTTCATCTAAAATAATTCAGGAATTAACCACATTTTCTGAAATTTTCCATCGCCATCGTATAGTTCCGCTTGGCGTTTAATATTGAATTTTCTGTCGCGAGGATCATTTCCGACACCCGCGTTGTACATCCAATTGCCATAATTGCTATGCACATCATAATCAATCAACATGCTTTCAAAATACGATGCACCCATGCGCCAATCTTGTTCCCATTCTTTGGCCCAATAACTCGCTACATTTTGTCGACCTCGATTGCTCATCCAACCCGTTTTTTGCAATTCAATCATGTTGGCATTTACAAAATGTTCGGGTGTGCTGCCGTTTATCCATTGCTGGAATGCTTTTTTATTTTGGTTCCAAGAGTATTTTTTTTGCAAAATGCCGTTCAGTTGAAAAATTTTATTACCGTGTTTTAGTGAAATGTATTTGAAATAATCACGCCAAATCAATTCAAAAATCATCCAATAGGTATCTTCGTTTTTGGTTATTTTTTTTTCAAATTGTAGCACTTCCCAATATATTGTT
>DALYCS010000017.1:17071-18360 GCA_031973615.1 Flavobacterium sp.
GAAATACTGCCATTTGCCAACCAAGCGGATAGTTTCGAACTGTAATCTTTTCCAATCAAACCATTGCGAGTTTTTTTATAAACGGCCAATTTTTTAGTCTCCCAGAAGTATGATTTTATGCGATTTTTAGCTTCATTTTCACCTCCTTTAAATGGAAATGCCGTATTATGGTGTTGTTGAATCGATTCAAAACCTAAATCTGCTAAAGTTGGAATAAGCGTTGTTTCATCCGTTAAATTAGTAATTGGTTTGGCAGAAATGGTAACGGTAGGTCGCACCCGAATTTTCTTTTCCAATAGTTTTCGAAATTCAGTAAACACTTCTGGAATTTTGTCCCAATTTTCAAAAGGAACATCTTCGGGATGAAATAAAAATTGGTCGTAACTGGTTTTCCATGTTACCGTGGGAGTCATTTTTCGAACATCATTTTCTACAGTAGTTTCTTCAGGTGTCCATTCGCTTTGAAGATAAATGGAAGTAATTCCATGATTAGCGACAATTTTTGGAAGGCAATTTTCAGGCCTGTCATGAAGCACAAAGAGAGTGATGTTGAGTTGTCGTAAATTTTCTTGTAATTCGTTGAGTGATTCTAATAAAAATTGGGCTCTGTATTTTTCTGTTTTTTTAAAACCATATGGTGTTGTATCAAAGTGTCTGGGATCTAAACAATAGATTGCAATTACCGCTTCGTTTTCATTACAAGCGTTATAAAGGGAATGATTGTCAATTACCCGTAAATCGTTTCTAAACCAAACCAGTCCGTTCGTATTTGTCATTTTGATATTTGGATTGCGGATTTTTGATTTTCGGATTATGAGTAATCCGAATACCTAAAATTTTTATTTTTCCTGCATTTATCGCTACAATAAAGTACTTCATCCCAATTCTTCTCCCATTTTTTGCGCCATGAAAAAGGAAGTTGGCAGGTTTTGCAATTTTTTTCAGGAAGGTTCATTTTTTTATGCGCCATTTCTAAGCATTGATTTACTTTTTTGTTTTGGGCGGGCATATTCAAAACGATCAATCAATTGGGGTAATGCATATCCATCTAATCCGTTTATCGCAACAACATTTCCTTTGTCCAATTGAATCCAATGGTCCATTTGAAGTAATTCTTCGTCCACATACAAAGCTTCAATCGAGGCAATTATATGAATACAATCGTTTTCCTTTAAATAATATTCATTGACATATTTGCACAACAACTGCACCGGACTTCCTTTTACAAAAGGGCATTTATATTCATCCCTGTATTCAGAAGTTAAATTTGTTTCTTCAAACTCTGAAAT
>DALYCS010000018.1:0-2736 GCA_031973615.1 Flavobacterium sp.
TTTCGTGGTGAAGCCTTGGCTTCAATTGCTGCCATTGCTCATATTGAAATGAAAACCAAGCAAGATCAGGAAGAATTAGGAAATCATATTGTAATTGAAGGCAGTAAGTTAACCAAGCAAGAAGTTGCAGTTTTGCCGAAAGGAACTTCTTTTGCGGTAAAAAATTTGTTTTTTAATATTCCAGCTCGACGCAACTTTTTAAAATCGGAAACTGTTGAATTTCGCGTGTCGCATTAGCCCATCCATCAATTTCATTCACCTTGATTCACAATGGAAGTGAATTGTATAATTTGCCTGGATCCAATATGCGGCAACGAATTGTTGCTATTTTCGGTGGAAAAACCAATGAAAAATTGGTGCCCGTTTCGGAAGATACCGATCTCATTAAAATAAAGGGTTTTGTTGGAAAACCTGAATTTGCTAAAAAAAATAGAGGCGAACAGTTTTTCTTTGTCAACGATCGCTATATCAAAAGCCCGTATTTGCATCATGCCATCATGAGTGCTTTTGAAGGCTTGTTGAAAGAAGGGAACCAACCCAGTTATTTCCTGTATTTGCAAGTTCCTCCGCATACCATAGATATCAATATTCATCCTACAAAAACTGAAATTAAATTTGACGACGAGCATTCACTATATGCGATTTTACGTTCATCTGTGAAACACAGTTTAGGACAATTTAATGTAGCTCCAATTCTCGATTTTGAGCGCGATTCGAATCTCGATACACCCTATCAATATAAAGATAAATCAGCCGATTTTCCTACGATACAAGTGGATTCAGGGTTTAATCCTTTTGCAGCCGAAAAACCATCAAAGGCACTAGCTTCATTTGGGAGTTATAAAAAAGATACCCCGCAAGGCAATTGGGAGAGTCTTTATGTTGGGTTAAAGCAGGATTCGGATGAAATTGCCTCATTTTCGTTTGAAAGTACCGAAGTAACGGGTTCGTTATTTGAATCGGAAGCGATAGAGGCTACTGCTCATGCAACCTATCAAGTTCACAAAAAATACATTGTGAGTACCATCAAGTCCGGAATGTTAGTAATGGATCAAGGACGAGCGCACCAAAGGGTCTTATACGAACAATTTTTAACCAATATTACCATACAAAAAGCGGCGAGTCAGCAATTATTGTTTCCTTTGGAGTTGTATTTTTCGGCAGACGAAATGCAAGTATTGCGTGACATGCAGCCCACTCTAGAAAATACAGGTTTTGTTTTTGATGCGTTTACCACCGATGCGATACAAATCTCAGGCTTGCCCGTTTTAATGGCTGAAAGTGACGTTGCTGTTGTATTGGAAGAACTCATCCATAATATTCAAAACGAAATTCCTGAAAGTAGTTTTTCGCAAAGCGATACAATTGCCAAATCCATGGCCAAAAGTTTAGCCGTAAAAGCGGGAACGTATTTGACCGATAAGGAACAAGAAAACTTGGTGAATTCCTTGTTTGCTTGTAAAGAACCTACCATTTCTCCGTTTCAAAAACCCACCTTTATTACCTTTACGGTAGAAGATTTAGACAAACGATTTGCACTATGATGAACAACCTGACCGATACTGTAAAGCAGTTACTACTCTTAAATATTTTATTTTTTGTTGGGAGTTATTTTGTACCCCAAGCCACGGATTTATTAGCGCTTCATTATTTTGAAAGTGCAAAATTTCAATTATGGCAACCGCTGTCGCATATGTTTATGCACGGTAATCTCATGCATATCTTTTTCAATATGTTTGCTCTGGTATCTTTTGGAAGTGCCTTGGAGCATTTTTGGGGACCAAAGAAATTCTTATTCTTTTATTTTTCTTGTGGCATTGGAGCGGCTTTGATTCATTCAGGTGTGAATTATTATTATTTTCACGATGCCATGAATACACTAATTGCAAATGGTTTTCAAAAAGCAGAAATATTCAAAATACTCAACGAAGGTAAATTTATGACGTCTTGGCAAGCTGTTTTGTCGCCCTCAACTTTTGAGTCAATGATTGGTGCTTTAACACCTACTGTAGGGGCTTCGGGTGCCATTTATGGCTTGTTGGTTGCTTTTGCTTTTATGTTTCCGAATGCAGAATTAGCCTTGATGTTTATCCCAGTTCCGATTAAAGCAAAGTATTTTGTGCCGGGAATTGTGTTGTTGGATTTGTTTTCAGGAGTTACCGGTTATAGTATTTTTGGTGGCGGAATTGCACATTTTGCGCACGTTGGAGGAGCTGCGGTTGGTTTTTTAATGATGTGGTATTGGAAGAAGAACCAATTCAATCAAAACCGTTGGGACAGATAGTTTTATAAAATAGCAATAAGACCAAAGCAATAGGATGAATATTTTTGACGATTTAAAATTACAATATAGAACAGGTGGAATGGTCCAAAAGTTACTTTTTTGGAACATTGGACTTTTTGTGTTGGCTACCTTTGTCGATGTCGTATTGAAATTTTCAGGTTTTGCGTTTTCGTATTTTGACTATGTTGCTTTATCTTCGAATACTTTAGTTTTTATTACAAAGCCTTGGACAATTTTGACGTTTAATTTTTTTCATGCTGGGGTTTTTCATTTGATTTTTAATGTATTGGTGTTGCATTTCTCAGGAAGATTGTTCAATACCTATTTTACGGATAAACAATTATTTGGCGTATATCTACTTGGAGGTGTTTTTTCTGGATGGACCTTTATTGTATTGTATTTTGTATTGGGGAAAGTTTCCTTGTTGGTTGGCGCAAGTGGTGCTATTATGG
>DALYCS010000018.1:2746-6524 GCA_031973615.1 Flavobacterium sp.
TGGCTACAGCTACCTACGCACCATTTATGTTGTTGCGCATTCCATTGTTGGGAATTGTAAAGCTATGGCATGTGGCTTTTTTTATCTTAGTAATGGACTTGATTCAATTGCCTCTTGAAAATATGGGTGGTCATTTGGCGCATTTTGGAGGCGCACTATTTGGATTTATATATATAAAATTATTGCAAAAAGGAGTGGATATGACCAAGCCTATTTCGATGTTTTTAGATCAATTGGCTACTGTTTTTAAGCCAAAACCCAAAACACCTTTTCGAAAAGTACATCGAAATACCGAAAAAAAATCGGTACATTCGTCTGGACAAAACAAGGACATGACCCAAAAACAAATTGACGAAATTTTAGATAAGATTAGTCAATCTGGTTATGATTGTTTGTCTAAGGAAGAAAAAGAATTTTTATTTAAAGCAGGAAAATAAATACAATGCAGCAACAAAGTTGGTGGTCCAAATTAATATTTTACTTAAATATAGTTTTTACTGTAGCTACTTTTGTTGCTTATACCTTGCCTTTTTTAGCCCCCAAAGCTTTCCCGTTTTTAAGTGTGTTGACCCTGGTGCTTCCTTTTTTCTTGATGGTTAATTTTTTGTTTTTTCTGTATTGGTTGTTGCAGTTAAAACGCCAAATGCTACTTTCTGGAATATTGCTATTATTGGGAATTTCCTTTTTAAATCGTTTTTATAAATTTTCGGAAACCAATTTGCCGGAGGATCCATCCGATATCAAATTGATGAGTTACAACGTTCGTTTGTTTAATTTGTATGAATGGTTGCCCAATGATGATGTGCCGTTTCAAATATCTAATTTATTACTCGATGAACAGCCCGATATTTTGTGTTTACAGGATTATTCTCCAAATGAGGATGTCAATGTAAATATGTTCAAGTATAAAACCGTGAAACTTGAAGGGGATCGTTTAAAATTTGGCCAGGCCATCTATTCTAAATTTAGAATTGTTAATTCGGGCGAAATAGAATTTCCCAATTCATACAATAGTGTTATTTATGCCGACATATTAAAAGGAAAAGATACCCTTCGTGTTTACAGTATGCATTTGGAATCGGTTAAAATTAGCGCCGATATCAATCAAGAAATGGATGAAAAGCGTTCTAAATTTATTTTCAATAATATCAGTAAAGCATTTAGTCAGCAACAAAACCAATCGGAATTAATTAAAGACCATTGTGCCTCTTGTCATTATCCTAAAATAATTTGTGGGGATATGAATAATAGTGCGTTTTCTTATGTTTATCGAACTATTAAAGGAGATTTAAAAGATGCTTTTGAAGAAGCAGGTACAGGTTTTGGGAAATCGTATAATTACAAATACTACCCGGCTAGAATTGATTATATTTTTGTAGAAAACACTATAGAAGTAAAGCAATTCACTTCTTTAGATTTCTTCATTCAAAGCGATCACTTTCCGCAAATGGCTCGTTTGAAAATAAATCCTACAACCAACTTATAGCGTTTGGTTTTTCAAATACGCTACAGCATACCTTCCTTCATTGAACAATAAGTCCAATATGCTTAAGTTGTTCAAAAAGCCGTTTTTTTCTTCAAATACTTGCGTGTAGGGTGTTATTTTTGTAACATCTTTTTTTCCATCTATTAAGGGTCTCAAATCGGTAAATGTTGTGGCTTCATGAAAATATTCGATTGTTTTATCAGGCGCAAAGTTTAATCCCAAGCTATCGTTTAGCAAATCAAAAATTTCTAAATTCAACTCCATTAAAAAATCATGTTTCTTTTCGAAAAGTGGTCGAATATCATCTTCAAAATACTCAAAAAATGGGGAAGTACGATAAGCGGCTTCTAAAGATTTGAAATGATTTTTTTGCCAGGCAAAGTCGTTCTCAATCCGAACATCCTTGTATTTTTGATGTTTTTCTCGACTGTGTTTGATTGGCACGTTGAGTAATTGAATGCCATTTGGACTATGAATATACATCCGGTTTCGGTTGGTTTGTTTTTGGAAATTGTCTTCCATTTCAAACGTAACCTTATCCGCTTGAACTAGTGCAATATAATGACTGATCGATGGAAAATAGCTTGGATGTATAAGTAGGTTTTTCATAAGTGTTGATATAAAAATTTCACTAATTAGTATAAATGTAGCTAATTAGTGAAATTTAAAAGGGTATGAATTATGCTGATTCGTTTTTCTTCTTTTTCTTGTTTCTAAAATAGTCAAAAGCAAAATACCCAGCTAAAACAAACAAGAAATATTTGAAATACGATTGCGGTTGACCCGTTCCGCTAACGGTAGTGAATAAGCGATCCCAACGAATGCTCCAATTTTTAAGGCCATCATTGATTCCATCAATACTCATCCAAATAAAAATTGGTTTTCCTACGATATGATCGGCAGGTACAAATCCCCAATAACGCGAGTCTAATGAGTTGTGTCTGTTATCACCCATCATCCAATAATAGTCTTGTTCAAAAGTATAAGATGTAACGACTTGGCCATTTATTCTGATTTCATCACCTGTTACTTTTAAATCTTTACCTTCATATTCACCGATAATTTTTTTGTAGAATGGAAGTGTTTCTTTTGAAAGCGCTACTGTCTTACCTGCTTCTGGAATGTATATTGGACCTAAATTGTCGACATTCCAGTTTTTAGTCCCAGGAAAGATGGTTGGATCGTTTTCTTTGTGGATAATACGTTCTACTTTTGTAATTCCAGGAATATTTTTGATACGTTCAACGGATTCCTGTGGTAAGGCACTAAACAATAAGGTATCGTTTGCTATTTGACCAAATGCATCTGTAATGTGAAGTTCTTGTTTGATATAATCCAAATTTACTTGGGTTTTTCCGTCCCAAGCAACTTTGTAGGAATATTGCGGTTTGGCTCTTTCTGGAAGAATCGATTCTTTGCCATTAATAAAGACAATACCGTCTTTAATTTCAATTGTATCTCCAGGGATAGCCGTACAACGTTTTACATAATTTGTTTTTTTATCGATAGGCTTGTCATATCTTTTGTCGGCGGCTTTATACATGTGAAACAAGGTATCTGCAGGCCAATTGAAAACTACAATATCGTTACGTTTAATTTTTTGTAAAGCTGGAAATCTAAAATAGGGGAGTTGCGGTGTTTCAGTATATGATTTTATTTTAATAACAGGCAAGGTGTCATGCACCATTGGAGCTGCTATAGGTGTCATAGGAGTTCTTGCTCCATAATGAAATTTACTCACAAAAAGGAAATCTCCTACCAATAAGGATTTTTCTAAGGATGAAGTTGGAATGGTAAAGGGCTGTATGAAATATGTATGCACCAAGGTAGCTACAACAATTGCAAACGAAAGTGATCCTAACGTATCCATTGTTTTGTTGGGTGCTTTTAAGTCACGTTTTTCATGATAGTTAACGTCTTGTGTGTAATTTACATAGGCTATATAAAGACCTAATGTAAACACTCCTAAAAGCATGTCAAGTGTCGATTTTTTTCCAAAAGTTCTCAATGTTTCTATCCAAATAATTGGAAATAAAAACAAGTTGATTACCGGAATGAAAAGTAAAAGTACCCAATATTTTGGACGGTTGATGATTTGCATCAAAACAATCCCGTTATACACCGGAACAAAGGCTTCCCATGCTTTTCTGCCAGCTTTTACATATAATTTCCAAGTGCCAATTCCGTGAAGGACTTGTGCCAATGCGATTAAAAGTAACCAACCTGTTGTTTCCATCTGTATTTTGTTTAAATGTTATTTTGTTTGTTTTTGGTGTAATCCTAATACGTCTT
>DALYCS010000018.1:6535-16757 GCA_031973615.1 Flavobacterium sp.
CTGCTCCAAAGGCAAAACCTTCTCTGCTGTGAGCGGTATGTTTGATTTCAATTTGATCGACTTCGCTTTTATAAAAAACACTATGCGTTCCGGGAACGTTTTCAATGCGTTTGGCTTCAATATGAATTTCGTTACCAATAGGCGTTTCTAAGGTCCAATTTTTGTAAGTACTTTGTTTGATTATTTCTTCTGCCAAAGTGATAGCTGTTCCACTAGGCGCGTCCAGTTTTTGAGTATGATGAATTTCCTCCATAGAAACGTTGTATTGTTTCAAGTTAGCCATCATTTGAGCTAAATAGGCATTCAATTCAAAAAAGACATTTACGCCCAAACTAAAGTTGGAACCGTAAATAAAACTGCCATTTTTTTCTGTACATAAACCAACCATTTCTTGATAGTGATTCAGCCAACCCGTTGTCCCTGAAATTACAGGAATGCCATATTGAAAACAGGTTGAAATATTTTCAACGGCACTACTAGGAATGCTGAAATCTATGGCTACGTCTGCCAAGCTTAAACCTTCAAAAGATGTGTTTCTGTTTTTTCGTAACACAATTTCATGTCCGCGTTCTAAAGCTATTCTTTCAATAACTTTTCCCATTTTCCCGTAACCTAAAAGTGCTATTTTCATCTGGTATTAGTTGCGTTATTACAAAAATGTTATCTAATTATTTGTTAAAATTGATACGATAAAGTAACGCCATAATTGTATTTAAAGTCCAAATTATTTTGGTTTACATCAGGTTTTACAGACAAATTATCGTTAACATTGAATTGCATCAAATGGGCGTCAACATTAGCATCCACAATATTAAAGATATAGATTGCTCCTGTTATTAATGCTGATAAATCCCGATTTCTTTGGTGAAATTTTTGTCCTCGAATGACCCAGTCATCACTTTTTCCGCCATAAATAGGGTGGTTAGGATCAGCGGTGCCGGCTAAACGTTTTTTGTATTCATCACGATACAAGTGGTATTTTCCTTGATTCCAAGTGTAAGAATACAATCCAATTCCAAGGCCGATGTAAACGATAGGGATTTTCCAGTATTTTTTGTTGTACGCTTGTCCTAGTCCTGGAAGTACGGCCGAAAAAAATGCGGCTTTTGCAGGTGCATTCGGATTGATTGCCATGCGTGTTGTATCGGCAGGACGTAATGAAAGTTCCTTTTGTGCATTTCCAACCAAAGGGAAAAACAATACAGTAAATAGGAGTATGTATTGTGCTTTTTTCACTAAGCTTTTATTAATTTTAAAATGCGATTAAAGTCTTCTTCAGAGTGAAAAGGAATCGTAATTTTTCCTTTGCCATTTCCAGCTACTTTTACCTCAACTTTAGTTCCAAAATAAGTAGCAATTGCTTTTTTCTCAGTTTCTTTAATGTCAAATGAAGTTCCTTTGCTTGACTTCGCAATTTTCGGTTTTAAACTCTCTTGATAACTTTTAACCAATGCTTCAGTTTCTCTAACCGAAAGATTTTGCGTCACTACTTTGTGATAAATATCGCTTTGAACATCTTGGTTTTCAATATTGATTAATGCTCTACCATGCCCCATAGAAATAAAGCCATCTCGCATCCCTGTTTGAATGATAGGATCCAATTTCAATAAGCGTAAATAATTGGTAATTGTAGAACGTTTTTTACCCACACGCTCACTCAATTCTTCTTGAGTAAGATTGATTTCTTCAATCAATCGTTGGTACGATAGCGCAACTTCGATAGGATCTAAGTCATGGCGTTGAATGTTTTCTACCAATGCCATTACCAAAGATTCGTTGTCATTAGCTAAGCGAATATAGGCTGGTATTGATTGTAACCCGATCAGTTTGGAAGCGCGCAAACGGCGTTCCCCTGAAATTAATTGGTAGGTGTTAAATTCTAATTTTCGAACCGTAATAGGTTGAATTACCCCTAATTCTTTAATCGATTTGGCCAATTCTTGTAACGTATCTTCGTTAAAATTGGTTCGGGGTTGAAACGGATTAATTTCAATAGCATCAATATCTAATTCAATAATATTTCCTACTACTTGATCAGCATTTTTATCCGAAGCCGATTTGATGTCGTTTTCTGGATCTCTCAATAAAGCTGATAAACCTCTACCTAAGGCTTGTTTTTTTACCGCTTTTGTCATCTTTCTATTATTGATTTTTTTTAATGATTTCCTCTGCTAAATTCAAATAATTGGAAGCTCCTTTACTGGTAGCGTCATAATTAATGATGCTTTCGCCAAAACTAGGTGCTTCACTTAATTTAACATTTCTATGAATTATCGTGTCAAAAACCATGTTGTTAAAATGCTTCTGAACTTCTTCTACCACTTGGTTGGATAAACGTAAGTGTGAATTGTACATAGTCAACAACAATCCTTCAATATCCAAACTCGGATTGTGGATTTTTTGAACACTTTTGATGGTATTTAATAATTTACCTAATCCTTCTAAGGCAAAATATTCACACTGTATAGGAATTACAACACTATCTGCAGCAGTTAAGGCATTTAACGTTAACAAACCAAGGGAAGGTGCACAATCAATAATGATATAATCGTATTGATCTTTAATGCTTTCCAAAGCTTGTTTGAGCATGTATTCTCGATTTTCTTTATCCACCAATTCGATCTCGATGGCAACTAAATCAATATGAGCCGGAATTACCGATACATTGGGTGCCGAACAAGCTACAATAGCATCTTCAGGGGTAGCGCTGTGTTCTAAAACTTGATAGGAACCAATTTCAACCCCTTCTACATCTATTCCTAAACCCGAACTCGCATTGGCTTGTGGGTCGGCATCGATTAAAAGCACCTTTTTTTCTAAAACACCAAGAGACGCTGCTAAGTTAACAGAGGTTGTTGTTTTGCCTACTCCACCTTTTTGATTGGCTATTGCAATGATTTTACCCATTTGATTATAAAAAAATTTAAGTCGTAAAAATACAATTAATTATCGTTTTTTCAAGGCAATTTTGTTAACAATGGGTTAAAGTTCTGCCGTCTTCTATTAATGCCCATAAAATAGGAATTTTAAGGATAATTATTTGCTTTTTGCAGTTTGTATAATAGAAAAAACACGAATAAATTTCGTGTTTTTTCTATTATTAATCTCTTTTAGGAGTGTTTTTTTTAATTCGTTTATCTTCTTTTTTTTCTTTTGCCGTTTTCAAAGGTTCTTTCTTTGCCGTTTTTTTTTGCATCTTGACTTTTTGCCATTAGGATAGGTTTTTCGTAAATGTAGCATAAAAGTCTAAGCAGAATGGTTTTGATCCCATTTATTTCAGTAAAACCATACGAATTTGATTAATCTTCCAATAAAACGTTTAAAATACTAATCGCAGCTTCACTAATTTTTGTTCCGGGTCCAAAAACAGCTACCGCTCCGGCATCAAATAAAAATTGGTAGTCTTGTGCAGGAATTACGCCACCCACAATGACCATAATATCTTCACGGCCATACTTTTTAAGTTCTGCTATAACTTGCGGAACTAAAGTTTTATGTCCCGCTGCTAAAGAAGAGACACCTAGTATATGTACGTCGTTTTCAACGGCTTGTTTGGCAGCCTCTTGCGGCGTTTGGAACAACGGACCAATGTCTACGTCAAACCCCACATCGGCATATCCTGTTGCTACTACTTTTGCCCCACGATCGTGGCCGTCTTGTCCCATTTTTGCAATCATAATGCGAGGACGACGCCCTTCTTTCTTCGCGAAGGCATCGGCTAATTGTTTTGCTTTTTCAAAACTTTCATCGTTTTTTATTGCTGCACTATACACGCCACTAACTGATTTAATTTGTGCTTTATATCTTCCAAAAACTACTTCTAAGGCATCACTGATTTCTCCCAATGTTGCTCTATTTTTAGCTGCTTCCACGGCTAAAGATAATAAATTTTCGGTATTGTTTTTCCCCTCTAAATGAGAAGCCGCGCATTCGGTTAATTTTGCTAAACAAGCTCTAACTTTTGTGTTATTACGAGTCGCTTTAATTTGTTCCAATCGTTCGATTTGTTGTTTGCGCACCATTTCGTTGTCCACATCCAAAATTTGTAAGGGATCTTCTTTTTCTAACCGGTATTTATTAACGCCAACAATAATGTCTTGACTGCTATCGATACGGGCTTGTTTGCGAGCAGCAGCTTCTTCAATACGCAGCTTTGGAATGCCTGCTTCTATGGCTTTGGTCATACCGCCCAATTCTTCTACTTCTTCAATTAATGCCCAGGCTTTTTCGGCAATTTCGGCTGTTAATCGTTCTACATAATAACTTCCTGCCCAAGGATCCACGGTTTTGCAAATTTTAGTTTCTTCTTGTAAGAAAATTTGGGTATTGCGTGCAATTCGTGCCGAAAAATCGGTAGGTAAAGCGATCGCCTCATCTAAAGCATTGGTGTGTAACGATTGGGTGCCCCCAAAGGCCGCAGCAGCTGCTTCAATTGTAGTTCGTGCTACGTTATTAAACGGATCTTGCTCGGTTAAACTCCAGCCCGAAGTTTGGCAATGCGTTCGTAAAGCTAATGATTTTTCGTCTTTAGGGTTGAATTGTTTCAATAGTTTTGCCCAAAGCATTCGGCCGGCACGCATTTTGGCAATTTCCATAAAATGATTCATCCCGATAGCCCAGAAAAAGGACAGGCGAGGAGCGAACGAATCAATATCCATTCCTGCTGCCAATCCGGTGCGAATGTATTCCAATCCATCGGCTAAAGTGTAGGCCAATTCAATATCTGCTGTAGCTCCTGCTTCTTGCATGTGGTAGCCCGAAATCGAAATGGAATTGAATTTCGGCATGTTTTTACTCGTATATTCAAAAATATCGGCAATAATTTTCATTGAAGGCGTTGGCGGATAAATGTAGGTGTTTCGCACCATGAATTCCTTCAAAATATCGTTCTGAATCGTTCCAGATAAAAGGTTAGGAGCAATACCTTGTTCTTCTGCAGCTACAATATAAAATGCCATAATGGGTAATACGGCACCGTTCATGGTCATAGAAACCGACATTTCGTCCAATGGAATTTGGTCGAAAAGTACTTTCATGTCTTCTACTGAGTCTATGGCTACTCCTGCTTTTCCAACATCTCCCACGACTCTTTCATGATCAGAATCGTAGCCTCTGTGGGTGGCTAAATCAAAAGCAACCGAAAGTCCTTTTTGTCCAGCTGCTAAATTTCTTCTGTAAAAAGCATTGCTTTCTTCTGCAGTAGAAAATCCCGCGTATTGACGGATGGTCCAAGGACGACGAACGTACATCGTAGCGTAAGGTCCACGTAAATTAGGCGCAAAACCAGCTCCAAAACCAAGGTGTTCTAGATCGGAACTATCTTCTTTAGTGTAGGTTGGTTTTAACGCGATGTTTTCGGCGGTAGTGAATGAGTTTGGAGTTTGCTTCTCCAGTTCGCATGCACTTTTGTGGAGTTTGGAGTTTAGAGAAACTTCTAACTGCTGACTGCTGACTGCTACCTTTAAATGTTGTATATCTTTTCTCATCGTGTAATCAATCTTTTAGAAATTTAAAACTAATTTCATTTGCTATGTTTAACAAGTAAAGACCTTTGTTTAAATCAGAAACATCTATATTAAAACTATCAGTAATACTTCCTTGTTTGATTATCCTTCCAGAAATATCAATAATTTTATATGTTTTGTTGTTATAATTACTGCTTAAATTTAAGTATTCTTTAGCTGGATTCGGATAAATAAATGAATTATTATTGAAATCATCTGTGGATAAAGTGCTTTCATCAATTGAACCGTAATATATTTTACTTTCTGCTAATGACGATATAGGGCTAGGATTGAAAACAACTGAAATGTTGTCAAAGTTAAGTTGCTCATAATTGAACGTACCAAAAACATGAATTAAATCGTTAGCTTTAGTAATTGTTTGAGGAAAATTTTGTTGGTTACTTAAGTTGTTTACAATGTTTTTTGCCCAAATTGAATTACCATCACTATTTAATTTTCCTATTAGTGTAGAATATTGTCCAAAATTATTAATTGTTGATGTTCCAAATACAAAATTAGGAGTAGAAGTATCTGCTGCTAAATAAATATTACTATTTGTATCAACAAAAATATCTTCTATTAACATTGGATTATTAGGATAACCAAAGTTTTTTGCCCAAACAACAGAACCATTTAGATTGTATTTTATTATAAAAAGATCTCTATTTCCAATTCTGTTTAAAACTATGTCATTTATGTTTAATTGCGAATCATCAAATGAACCATAGATATACATATAATTTCCAAAAATTCTTTTTTGATATAGGACAAATCGGAAATCGGTAGATTTGCTTCATGCCCTGAAATAGGTATGCCTGATGCAGATATTTTTAAAATAAATTGAAAAAAATAAGGAGATACTGGAACGATTATGTTTACTGTTTCAAAGCTAATATCGGAATTAGAAAATGAAGTCAGATATAGATTCCCGCCATAAAAATGAATATTGGTTGTATTATAGTCCATAATATCATCTCCAAATCCTTTTATCCATATTATTGTCCCGTCTGAATTAAAATGACCAATAAATATATTTGAATTTCCAAAGCTGTTCACTGGCAAATTAATGCCATCGATGGTCATTCCTGAGGAATTATATGTTCCAGAAACATAGAAAGTATTGTTTTCTCCCAAGGTCATATCTCCTATGTCAGAAAGATAATTTATGCCTAAATCTTGTTTCTTTGACCACAAAAAATTACCATTAGTATCGAATTTTGCAATAAAAAAATTATTTCCCTCAATTTGTATTATTGGAGTGGTATTGTCTAGAGAAACAGTATTTGAAAGATTTGAAGCGCTTCGGCATCCAATAATAATATTGTTGTTATTGTCAATTATTGCTGAATTAATTGTAAAAGTATTAGTTCCTTCAATTTTTTTCAACCATAAACAATTTCCAAGGCTATCAAATTTAGCGAAAAATTTAGTGCCATTACTAAAATATGATGCAGTTATTGGAATTAAATTATTAAAATTGATTGAACTGTCAAATACTCCAAAAGCATACACATTACCTTGAGAGTCAGTAACAGTTTGTGTAGTACTTTGATATGGAATTCCACTTGAAACCTTTGCAGAATTCCAAACAGGAGTTTGCGCATTTAAACAAAGGCTTGTTAGTACGATTAAATATAAATATTTCCACATGATTATTGCTCTTGAGATAATCGTTCTTGTTCTATTTTTTCTGCCAAACGTTTTTCGATAATCGGTGTGATTAAGGTTTTTCTGGCGTTTTGTTTTACGAAAGGATACAATTCCAAGTCGTTTTTCATTTGGTCGTTTTTGTTGGGATATTTGTTTGTCCCCAATAAAATTTCTTTTCCTGAATCGAAAAGTTCTTGTTCTTTTTGTGCACTTTCGTTGATTTTTCTTTGGATAGTTCCATCGATTAATTGTGAAATCAACCCTCCATTTCTTTCAATGTCCTTGAATAATTCCAATGCTTTTTCTGCCAATTGCTCTGTAACAGTTTCTATATAGTAAGCCCCATCGGCTGGATTTGTTACTTTATCGAAATAACTTTCATTTTTTAATATTAACAATTGATTTCGAGCAATACGATCCCCAAACTCATTGTCCTTGTGGTATAAGGCATCATAGGGTAAATTGGCCACGGCATCTGCGCCACCTAGTATGGCCGACATACATTCTGTAGTCGTGCGCAACATATTTACGTTGTAATCATATAGTGTTTTGTTGCGTTTTGTTGGTGTTGCGATGATATGACAATCAAAATTATGATGGTATTCTGATGCTAATGTGTTGAATAAAATTCGTAGTGCTCTCAATTTAGCGATTTCGAAAAAGTAGTTGGTTCCCACGGCAACTTCAATTGTTATGGGTTGATTGATGGCTGGAATTCTATTGAAATATTCGTTTACATGTGCTAAAGTGTACGCCAATTGTTGTACGATATTTGCACCTGCATTTTGATAAATTCCACCTGAAATCGTTAAAAAAGGAGCAGTAGCATTCGAAGCAATAGCTTGTATTTTTTCGATATCTTTATCAAGGTTTTCAAACCAGTTTCCTTCTTTTTCCAATTGTCCAATGGGGTCCAAAAAGATGTGAAAAAGTGCTTTAGTTTTTGAAGCAAATGTGTTGATTTTGTTTACGAAATCGATAGAGAGAAATGGCAAATGAAAATAATAGGTTGTATTTTCTAATGGAAGTCCCTGCATCAATTCTTCAATAGAAACCAGATCATTCTCCAATGTAAATCGAATACTTTCTGCACCTCTTTCTAAGGTGTTAAGCGCTCGTGCATTTGACTTTTTAGTGTCGTGCACAAAAATGTTTTGAATGATGGAAAATGGTTTTTTGGAGGCAATAGTTGCAACCTTTGAAGAAGTTTCATCGCAATGATAAAAAGGTTTTACTTTAATTCCCTCCGGGCTTTCCCAAACAAGCGTTTCGTTATAATCAGCGCCTTTGAGTTCAAACTGGATTTGTTGTTTCCACTGTTTGGTAGAAATGGGATCAAATGCTGTAAATAAATTAGTAGTAGACACGATTGCGTTCTTTAATTAGTACTGTTAGCTTTTTCTGTTTTTTTATCATCTTCATATTCAATGATGTAAATATCTTCATTTTCGCGTTTCATATAATATTTTTCACGCGCAAATCTTTCTACTCGATCATTGTTTTTTAAGTGCTTAATGTTGGCACTGTCTTTTTTTATTTCAGATTTATAATAGTCAATATTGTCTTCAATTTCATCAATTTCTTGATTCAAGACACGATGTTCTAAGTAGGAATAATTATCCAAAAATAACATCCAAATCACAAAGAAAATGAGTACTAAAATATAGCGGTTGGCTATCATTTTTAGAAACGGATAGTTGGCAATAAGATTTTTTAATTTGTTCATTATACCAGTCTTTGGTTGATTACAGCACGCACGACATCAATTGCTACAGTGTTGTATTTGTCGTTGGGTATGATAATGTCGGCAAACGCTTTTGTAGGTTCAATAAATTGTTCGTGCATTGGCTTTAGTGTCGTTTGGTATCTATTCAATACTTCTTCCATATCGCGACCACGTTCTGCAATATCACGTTTTAAGCGACGAATGAGTCGTTCGTCGGAATCGGCATGTACATAAATTTTGATATCAAACAAATCTCTCAATTCGGGATAGGTTAAAATCAAAATGCCTTCTACAATCATTACTTTACGCGGATGTGTAACTACTTTATCATCGGTTCTATCATGTTTAACAAAAGAATAAACTGGTTGTTCAATAGTTTTGCCTGCTTTTAAATCGGTTAGATGATCGACAAGTAATTCAAAATCAATCGCACGTGGATGATCAAAATTAATTTTTGTACGCTCCTCATAGGATAAATGATGGGTTTCTTTATAGTATGAATCTTGTGAGATAATTCCCACTTCTGTTTCAGGCAACTCATTCATAATTTGGTGTACTACTGTGGTTTTTCCACTACCTGTTCCTCCGGCAATTCCGATAATAAGCATAAATGATATCGTATTGATTGTTTTAGCAAAAATAGAAATAATATTCTATGTGTTTTTTGTTTTGGTAAGAAAGTTTTGGCAATTTGTGCTAAATAAATAGCGTTGGTTTTCTTTGTAAATGAATAAAAACAGGAAATAAGTTCTTGCAACACAGTTCAAAACAATTTTATTTTGAAAAAGTCAGGTATTTATTTGGGAAGATAGATTTTAATAGTATATTTGCATCCTCATTTACGGGGTGTAGCGTAGCCCGGTTATCGCGCCTGCTTTGGGAGCAGGAGGCCGCAGGTTCGAATCCTGCCACCCCGACAAAAAACCTTCTTGTATTCAAGGAGGTTTTTTTATTGTCAAAATTTATTCGATTATCAAAAAATCTAATTCAATTTTAAGAAATAATTTTAATTAAAAACTTACATTTGCTACTCTTTAATGAATACTATTATGTCTGATACAATTGAAAAAGTAAAATGTTTAATTATAGGCTCGGGTCCAGCTGGATATACTGCAGCTATTTATGCGGCTAGAGCAAACATGAATCCTGTTTTATATCAAGGTACACAACCTGGTGGTCAATTGACCACTACGAATGAAGTTGAAAATTTCCCGGGTTATCCAGAAGGAGTTACAGGACCTGAAATGATGGTGCAACTGCAAGCGCAAGCACAACGCTTTGGTACAGATGTTCGTGATGGTTGGGTGACCAAAGTTGATTTTTCGGGGCCTATTCATAAGGT
>DALYCS010000018.1:16767-17382 GCA_031973615.1 Flavobacterium sp.
GGATTAGAATCGGAACAACATTACTTAAAATTAGGTGGTGGAGTTTCTGCTTGTGCGGTTTGCGACGGATTTTTTTACAGAAATCAAGAAGTGGTAATTGTAGGAGCTGGGGATAGTGCATGTGAAGAAGCTCATTATCTATCCAAGTTATGTAAAAAAGTTACGATGTTAGTGCGAAGTGATAAATTTAGAGCATCTAAAATTATGGCTGAGCGTGTTCAAAAAACAGAAAATATTGAAATATTAATGAACACTGAAACCGATGAAGTATTGGGAGATGGCCAAGTGGTAACAGGAGTTCGTGCGAAAAACAGAGCAACGGGAGCTTTGATTGAAATTGCGGCTACAGGTTTTTTCGTAGCTATCGGACATAAGCCCAATACTGATATTTTTGCCGATTACATTTCATTGGATGAAACAGGCTACATTATCAACGTACCGGGTAGTTCAAAAACCAATGTTCAAGGGGTATTTGTTGCTGGTGATGCGGCAGATCACGTATACCGTCAGGCTATTACTGCAGCAGGAACTGGATGTATGGCGGCGTTAGATGCTGAACGATATATTGCTTCTAAAGAATAAAATTAGAATTATACAGCATAAAAAAATCCGACA
>DALYCS010000019.1:0-5622 GCA_031973615.1 Flavobacterium sp.
ATTTTGCTTTTCAAAAAATCCTATTGCCGGTCGGTATTTCCTTTTACACTTTCCAATCCATAAGTTATATTATTGAGGTCTATCGAAAAGAAATTGAACCTACAAAGCATTATGTAGATTATTTGTTTTTTGTGTCGTTTTTCCCCCAATTGGTGGCCGGTCCTATCGTACGGGCAAAAGATTTTTTGCCTCAAATTTATCAGAAATTAATCATCACCAAAGAAGAAGTAAATCGAGCTTTGTTGCTCATAATTGGAGGGTTGTTAAAGAAAACCGTGATTTCAGATTACATATCAATTAATTTTGTAGATCGTGTTTTTGATGCTCCAACCAGTTATACTGCCTTTGAAAATTTAATGGCTTCTTATGGGTATGCTATCCAAATTTACTGCGATTTTTCAGGCTATTCCGATATGGCTATTGGGGTTGCACTATTGCTAGGGTTTAAATTGCCTACCAACTTTAGAACGCCCTATCAATCAGCTTCAATTACTGAATTTTGGCGCCGTTGGCACATTTCTTTATCAACTTGGTTGAAAGACTTTTTATACATCTCAGTTGGAGGTAACCGTCAAGGCACCTTTGCTGGATTCTTATTTCCAGCTTTGTTCTTTTTTATTGCCATTTTGTGGAGTATTTCCTTTATTGGAACGAGTCATATTCCGTTGTTTATTGCAATAGGGGCTAGTACTGTATTTATTTTCACGTTTTTATTTTCCAAAGACCGAGAGCGTACCATGTTTACCAATGTGAATTTATTGACCACTATGCTTTTAGGAGGTTTGTGGCATGGAGCCAGTTTGCGATTTATAATTTGGGGCGCATTACACGGAATAGCCTTAGCAGTACATAAAATAGTTTTGGAATACTTTCCTGCAAAGACCACAAAAAAAGTAACCTTTTTTGGCGCTATTTGGACGTTCATTGCAGTAGTAATTACTTTTCATTTTGTTACGTTTTGTTGGATTTTCTTCCGAGCAAAAGATTTTGTAACCGCCATAGAAGTCATTCAAAATATTGGTAAAGTAACCTTTGATATGGATCAATGGTTGGTAATTATTTCGGGCTATAAAAATGTATTTTTATTGATGACCATCGGATTTATTTGGCATTTTCTTCCTGAAAAATTGGTTAACTTGATGCAAAAGGCATTTAAGGCCTTACCATTACTTTTAAAAGCGGTAGTTTTAGGATTTGTGTTTTGGGTAGTTTATGCTACTGCTTCGGCTGGTCCGCAACCGTTTATTTATTTTCAGTTTTAAAAAAAAAGTCTGAAAAACCTCGTTTTTCAGACTATATTACTTAATCCCAAATTACGTATTATTTTTTCAATATAGTATTCAATACTAAATCTTTATCTAATTTTCTAGTACAGAAAAACCAATCTTTACAATCTAATGTTTTGTCTTCTTCCATTCTTTCTTTAGCAACTCCACAAGAACCTGCTGTAGGTACAATTACGTCATCTCCTGGATACCAATCGGCTGGACAAGCTACTTGAAATGCATCGGCTGTTTGCAGAGCAATTAATGCTCTGTAGATCTCTTGGAAGTTTCTACCAATACTTAAGGGATAGTATAATATGGTTCTGATCATTCCTTTTGGATCTATAAAGAAAACTGCTCTTACAGCTTGAGTGCTACTTTCACCTGGTTGAATCATACCATATTTGCTAGATACTTTCATTGAAATATCTTCAATTAAAGGAAAAGTTACTTCAATATCCTTCATTCCTTTGTATTCAATTTTTTCTTTGATAGTACGTAACCATGCAATATGACTATAAAGACCATCTATTGACAATCCTAATAATTCACAATTTGCATCATTGAATTGCTTTTGCATATTAGCAAATGTCATGAACTCTGAAGTACATACTGGAGTAAAATCTGCAGGATGACTAAAAAATATTACCCATTTTCCTTCATAATCTTTTGGAAAATTAATAGTTCCTTGTGTTGATACTGCAGTAAATTCTGGCGCTTGTTCACCAATTCTTGGCATAAATACTTGATTTTCCATTTTTGTTTATTTTAAAATGTTATTATTAATTTTTGATGAAGCAAAGTTCTTTCAATAATATAGGATGCTTTGTAACAAATGTTTCTTTTGATAATAAAATATTATTGTATTTTAATAATTAATAGATTTTAATTATATTATAATTGATTTAACTAATCAATGTGTAACAATGGTTACATTTTAATAATAAGTAATCATTAAATTTGGAAATAATTAGTAATAGTCTAATATAGAGAGTGTTGTTTTTCATTTTTTAAAAAGACTTTTAAAAATAAAATAAAATGACAAAGAAGGCATATATAGTAACCGGAATTGGCGTAATTGTCGGTTTAGTAGCAGGTTATTTGTACTATCAGGAAATTGGTTGTGCTTCAGGAACGTGTGCCATTACTTCAAAACCATTAAATAGCACTTTATATGGTGGTCTTATGGGAGGATTGTTATTTAATTTATTTGTTACATCATCAAAAAAGAAAGAAAAATGAAGCAATTTTGGAATGATCGATATGCTGAAAGTGAATTTGCTTATGGTAAAGAACCTAATCAGTTTTTAAAAGAACATATTTATCTATTACCAAAAGGAAAAATATTATTTGTTGCTGAAGGGGAGGGTAGAAATGCTGTTTTTGCTTCCAAAAAGGGATTTCAAGTTGCTGCTTTTGACTATAGCGATTCAGCACGAAAAAAGGCATTGGCTTTAGCATTAGAAAATAACGTTGAAATTGAATATGAAGTATCAGATGTTTTACAACTCTCATACCAAAAGAATAGTTTTGATGCTATAGTTCTCATTTTTGCACATTTTCCGTCAGATATTAGAAAAGAAGCACATCATGAATTACTTGGTTTAATTAAGCCAAATGGGAAAGTTTTATTTGAAGCTTTTGAAAAAGAACAAATTTGTTATACATCTGGTGGCCCTAAAGATAGCACTATGCTATTTTCAGAAGATGAGGTAAGAAATGAGTTTGTAGATATTACTTTTGATTTTTTAAAAACAGAATTAGTAATTTTAAACGAAGGTCCATATCATCAAGGAGAAGGAAAAGTTATTCGATTTATTGGAACAAAAAATATTTAATTATTATGAAAAATATTCTCTTTACAAATTGGCACGCCATGCGATTCATTCGGTTAGCATTTGCTCTATTTCTATTTGTACAAGCTTATGAAACTCAGGAATGGTTTTTATTGGCGTTTGGCGTCTTCTTTTTAATTCAAGCCCTTTTTAACACAGGTTGTGGTGCAAATGGATGTCAAATCCCTAAGAAATAAGTAAATATGGAAGAATCGATTCAGAATATCATCAAATCAAATGAAGCAGTATTAATTAATTTTAAAACAAACGATTGCAATCCGTGCCAAATGATTTCGCCAACATTGCAACAAGTTAAAAATTCAATAGGTAATAGAGTTTTGGTTTATAATTTAGATGTAAATGAAGTTCCTAATCTTTCAAAGACGTATCAAATTATTGCTTTACCAATGTTGGTTTTATTTTTTGAAGGTCAAGTAGTTTGGCAAACTAAAGCTGTTTTATCAAAAGAAGAAATAATAAAAAATGTTCTTGAGTATACACAATAATTTTTTGTAACTTTCTAATATGAAATGGATTACTTACATACTTTTTATTTATCTAATGGCACTTACTACTTTGCCATCAGTTAGAGCTATGAAAATGTTTGTGAGTCAAAAATTTCATAATACTTGTCATAATGCTGAGGAATCTAATTCGGGTTGTGAAAAAGGTAAAGTAATCATGAATATGAATTTTAGCCCCTCGCAGTTTGTTACAGAAATTTCACTTAAAGAAATCATTTTAATTTCTGATTTTTACACCGAAAAAGAGCATTCAAGTTACGAAAAGATATTCATTTCAAAATACCAACATTTCATTTGGCATCCTCCAAAATTTTCATTTAACCGTAAAATATGAAAAATGAATTGTCATTTCAATTTTTGATTTGACGTAACTAATATTTATAAAATGAAAAATTTTTTAATTGTGTTACTTTTGGCTTATTTGCCATCTTCAGTAGCGCAAACTACATTTGATTATGATGTAGTTTTAACACCGGTAACTATTTCAGGTTTGCCAGGTTTGCATTCCTATGCTTTTGGGCAACATAATGGCAAATGGCTTATTATTGGAGGAAGGAAAGATGGTATTCACGCGCGGCAACCATTTAATGCCTTTCCAGGAGCACAAAATAATACCGATATTTATGTGGTAGATATTGCCACACAACAAACTTGGTCGACTTCTGTGAATGTTTTACCAACAGGGCTTAAAGAACAATTACAATCTACCAATATGAATTTTTATCAGGACGGAACTACTTTGTTTATTGCTGGGGGATACGCGTATGCAAATTCAATTGCTGATCATAAAACGTTTACTAATTTGACTTCGGTTGATGTGCCTAATGTAATAGATGCTATAGTAAATGGAACAGCTATTACATCCTATTTTAAACAAGTTTCTAATGATGTTTTTGCCATTACTGGAGGGCAATTGGCAAAAATTGGAACCACTTTTTATTTAGTTGGCGGACACCGTTTTGAGGGTCGATATAATCCAATGAACAATCCAACGTTTACCCAAACGTATTCCAATCAAATTAGGAAATTTACAATTGATAATTCGGGAAGTAATTTAAGTTATGCTAATTATGAAACGACCACTGATGCAGTTCATTTACATCGTAGAGATTATAATTTGGTGCCACAAGTTTTTCCAGATGGCGAATTAGGCTATACCATTTCATCGGGTGTATTTCAAATTGCGGTAGATTTGCCCTTTTTATATCCTATAGACATTAAAGCAAATGGTTATTATCCACAAACCAGTTTTAACCAATATTTAAGTAATTATCACAGCGGAAAAGTAGGCTTGTATGATGCAACACGCAATCAAATGCACAGTTTGTTTTTTGGCGGGATGAGTCAGTATTACTATCAAGCAGGTAATCTAATTCAAGATAATACAGTACCATTTGTAAAAACAATCAGTCGGGTTTCTAGAAATGCGAATGGCGATTTATTTGAATATAAATTACCAATTGAAATGCCCAATTTGAAAGGTTCGGGAGCCGAATTTATTCCGAATAAAACCTTGCCACATTATTCAAATGAAGTAGTTCAATTGTCAAATATTACTGCTGATGAATTTGTGATCGGACATTTATTTGGAGGTATTCAAAGTGCATCAACAACTGCATTTACTGATAATCAAACGGGTTTAACTGCTGCTGATCCAACGGTTTATGAAGTAAAATTGATCAAAAATACCTCTTTGGATATAACACCTATAGATGGTAGAAATCCTTTTTCAGTTGTTGTGGCTCCCAATCCAACGACTACAGATACTGTAAGCGTACAATTTACAATGCCTTACACGACGTCTGTGGGGTATTTTATTTCAACGATAGATGGAAAGGTTGTGGAAGAAGGTGCTATCGAAGATTTGCAGCAAGATTTGGTAAAATTAGTGGGTTTAGAGTCGGTTATTGACATTAGTGTTGTGTCAATAAACGGCAATTACAATTTTACAGTTGTATTGGTAGATAGTATTTTTGACGAGAGTGACGAGAGATTTAA
>DALYCS010000019.1:5632-13179 GCA_031973615.1 Flavobacterium sp.
CAACAATGGATTTTAATATTACATCAGCAAGCACAGAATTAGTTTTTTTAACTTTTGTATTTGATGAGAAATATTATTGCACCGAAAAAATAGTAAGAAAATAAATTAATAAAAAATTAAGACTACTGTTTTTTAAATTATATATATTTGTATTTACTAAACAATGAATAATAACAATCTAAAATAATAACAATGAAAAAATTAGTTTCAATAATGGCCGTTGCAGCTTTTATGTTGTCAATGAGTGTTACGGCACAAGAGCCAAAACAAAAAGCAAAAAAAGAAACAGCAAAAACTGAAAAATCGTGTTCAACTGCAGAAAAAAAATCATGTGGTTCTGAAGCAAAATCAGGTGGATGTTGTGCGTCTAAAAAAGCTGCTGAGAAAAAAGCAGAATAAATTTTTGCTAAAAAATTTAAAACGCCTCGATGTATCGGGGCGTTTTTTTTGGTTATAATTTAACAATAGTTAATTTTTTGTTTGTGTAACAAGCGTTACTTTAAAAAAGATTAATTTACAATAGTTTTGTTCACAAATAAAATATTGTATTATGGATGTCGAAATATTAGCTCGAATTCAGTTTGCTTTCACTATTGCTTTTCATTATATCTATCCGCCTTTGAGTATTGGTATAGGATTGATTATGGTAATTATGGAAGGATTGTTTTTAAAAACAGGCAAAAAAGAGTATGAAGTTTTAACCCGTTTTTGGTTAAAAATCTTCGCAATTACATTCGGAATAGGTGTAGCTACTGGAATTATAATGGAATTTGAATTTGGAACCAATTGGGCTGTTTATTCGCGCTATGTTGGTGATATTTTTGGAAGTGCATTAGCAGCAGAAGGATTGTTTGCCTTTGGATTAGAAAGTACGTTTTTGGGCATATTAATTTTTGGTTGGAATAGAGTCTCACCAAGAGTACATTTTATTTCTACAATAGGCGTTTTCATAGGTTCCATGTTTTCTGCTGTTTGGATTGTTGTTGCTAATAGTTGGCAGCAAACTCCAGCTGGTTATCACATTGTTGGAGAGGGCTTTAATGCCAGAGCCGAAGTTACCGATTTTTGGGCCATGGTTTTTAATCCGTCAAGTGTAGACAGAATTATTCATGTGTGGCAAGGAGCTTTTTTAGCTGGAGCTTTCATGGTATTAAGTGTTCATGCTTATTATATCCGAAAAGGTAAACATGTCGAATTATCTAAAAGAGCATTCAAAATAGCTTTAATAGTTGCTACAGTTATTTCGTTTACACAATTACTATCAGGTCATAGTTCAGCAGATGGTGTCGCTGTATATCAACCAGCAAAATTAGCCGCAATGGAAGGTCATTATGAAAAATCAGCTCCAGCAGATTTATATCTTTTAGGTTGGGTGGATAATAAAAAACAAGAAGTAAAGGGTATTGGAGTTCCTGGCGGATTATCATTTTTAGTTCATCAAGATTTCAATGCGCCAATTACGGGATTGAATGCCTTTCCAAAAGAGGATCAACCGAGTCAAATTAATGCTGTTTTTCAGTTTTATCACATAATGATTTCCATTGGAATGTTTTTAATTGCGCTTTCCTTTTATGCTTGCTTTTTATGGTGGAAAGGAAAATTATTCGAAACCAAATGGCTATTGTGGATTTTTTCATTCTCTGTTTTATTGCCTCAAATTGCCAATCAAGCCGGTTGGTTTGCCGCCGAAATGGGGCGTCAACCGTGGATTGTTTACGGTTATTTAAGAACGAGCGAAGGTTTTTCACAAGAAGTTTCGGCCAATCAAATTGTATTTTCGTTGATTTTGTTTTTAGTGGTGTATTCGCTGTTATTTCTTTTATTCTTATATTCTTTAAACAAGAAAATTAAACATGGTCCTTACGAAGACGAGTCTCACAATCAATTAGAAACTATTTAATTATAAAAGTATGGAAACATTTTTAGGTATCGATTATCCAACACTTTGGTATTTAGTAGTGGGTTTGTTATTTTCAGGTTATGCCATTTTAGAAGGTTTTGATTATGGAGCAGGAGCATGGCACTTGTTTTTTAGAAAAGATGAAAGCCGTCGCATTGCCATTAATGCGATTGGACCACTTTGGGACGCCAATCAAGTTTGGTTAATTATTGGTGGAGGAGCTTTATTTGCAGGTTTTCCGGTAATGTATGCGACGATGCTTTCTGCAATGTATATTCCGTTTATGTTATTTTTAATGTTATTGGTTTTACGTTCTTCGGCTATAAAATTTAGAAGTGCCGAAAAAATGTTGTGGTGGAGAAAATCTTGGGATATTATATATTCTGTTTCCAATATATTAATAGCATTTTTATTGGGAGTAGTTGCAGGTAACTTAATACAAGGGTTTGCAATTGGAGAAAATTATAGTTATGACGGAGTTGTGTTTTTATCATTTTTAAATCCTTATGCTATTATGGTAGGACTAACAACATTGTCTATTTTTATGACACAAGGTGCAATTTTTTTATTGTTAAAAACAGAAGGAAGATTACACGCCCGATTAACCTTTCTATTAAAAAAAGGAATGATATTTTTTATTGTAAGTTTTTCAATAACTTCATTATACACCCTAGTATTTATTCCAGGTGTAACCGATAATTTTAAAGAAAATCCTATATTTTTTGTTATTCCAATTTTATCTTTTTTAGCTGTTGCCAATGTACCTCGTTTAGCTGCAAAAAAGAAATACTTTCAAGCATTAGTTTTTTCGTCATTAACCATGGCTTTTTTATTAATGTTAGTAGCTTTTCAATTGTACCCAACATTGTTAATTTCTACCATTGATCCAAAATACAGTATTACAATTTATAATGCAGCATCTTCACAAAAATCTTTAGGAATAATGCTAACAATAGTATTAATAGGAGCACCACTATTAGCAGGATACTTTTTATTCTTGTACAAAACTTTTAATGGAAAAGTTGAATTAGATGATACTAGTTATTGATAATTTTTTAGTAAAATATTTTATGTAACAAATGTTGCTGTATAACAACTACATACGCACTAGTTTTGGTATATTAAACTAATCAAAATGTCAAAAATAGTTGTTTTAGGAGCAGGAATTTCGGGTCATACCGCAGCTGCTCATTTAAGAAGAAAGCTGCCCAAAGAGCACGAAGTGTTAGTAGTTTCACCTAACAGAAATTACCAATGGGTGCCATCCAATATTTGGGTAGGAATTGGAAGAATGAAATCAAAAGAAGTAATTTTTCCTTTAGAACCATTATATAAAAGAAAAGGAATTGGATATAAACAAGCCAAAGCAGTATCCTTTCATCCCGAAGGTGATAGTTTAGAAGCAAAGCCCTATATTTTAGTAGAAGGTGTTTTTGGTGATAACTTGGGTAAACAAGAAAAAGTAACTTACGATTATTTAATTAATGCTACAGGTCCAAAATTGGCATTTGATATGACCGAAGGATTAGTACCTGAGACAAACAAAGTATATTCGGTATGTACCTATGATCATGCGGAAAAAGCTTCAGAAGCACTTTATAAATTGATTAAACAATTAAAAAAATCAGATAAAAAATCGAAAATTTTAATTGGAACTGGTCATGCAAAAGCGACTTGTCAAGGTGCTGCTTTTGAATATATTTTGAATGTAGAAAAAGAACTGCAAAAATTTGGTGTTCGTGATAAAGCTGAAATTACTTGGATTTCGAATGAATACGAATTAGGTGATTTTGGAATGGACGGTATGTTGATGGAATACAACGGTTTCAATATGAAATCAAAAGATATGGTAGAAATGATTTTTGAGGATCGAGACATCAAATGGATTTTAGGGGCAGGAGTTACTAAAGTGGAAGATGGATTGGTACACTATGAAAATTTAGAAGGCGAATATAAAACAGAAACCTTTGATTTTGGAATGCTCATTCCTGCTTTTTCAGGACATGGTTTTCAAGCGTATGACAAAGACGGACAAAATATAACTGAAAAATTATTCAGAGGTTTTATGGTAGTGGATGCAGATTACACCCCAAGGCCTTATGAAGAATGGACGGTTCAAGATTGGCCAGAAACCTATCAAAATCCGAGTTATCCAGCTATTTTTGCACCCGGAATCGCTTTTGCACCGCCTCATACTATTTCAAAACCACGAAAAAGTAAAAATGGAACCGAAATTTTTCCAGCGCCACCACGAACAGGAATGCCTTCTGGAATTACAGCAAAATTAGTAGCAGATAACATTATTGATTCCATTAAATCAGGGAAAGAATCCTTGCATCACAAAGGTTCTTTGGGGAATATGGGAGCAGCTTGTATCGCTTCAGCAGGTTACGGAATGACACAAGGAAGTGGCGTAAGCATTACCACTTATCCAATTGTTCCCGATTATATAAAATATCCAAACACAGGTGGAAGAGATATCAAAAAAACATTCGGTGATATTGGATTAGCAGGACACTGGGTTAAATTAGCATTGCACTACGCTTTTCTTTACAAAGCAAAAATGAAGCCTTTTTGGTGGTTAATTCCTGAATAGTTAACAATAGTTGAAGAACTTTTTACCAATTATCCAACACCTAATACCTAAAAAAAATGACACAAAGAATATCAAATGCACAGCGTTCCAAAATGCAAAATCCTTTCATACAATTTTTTAAATTCTTTTATTTGAATATTAGAATTCTAAAAGTTGTAGCATTAGGTCATGGTGGAACTCGGAAGTAAGTCATCAAACATTTTGATGATTGTTTATAGTTTTATTGGTTAGTAAACGCCTCGATGTATCGGGGCGTTTTTTTATGTAACAATTATTACATGCTTATGTAACTCTTGTTACCGTCAGCCGATTTTTGAGATCGTACTTTTGTTCGCAAATAAATTAAGTACGATGAAAAAATTCAATTTAATAGTAACCTTAGGTGTTTTAATTGGAGTTGGAAAACTTCAAGCACAAGATACGTTGCCCATTTCAAAAAATGATTTGTTGCAAAAAGTTATCGATAAAAATCTCCAGATCAAAGCAACAGAAAAAGCGTTCCAATCGGCTCGTGCAGATTATCGTCAGTCAAACGCACTCTTTTTACCAAATATCAATGTTTCTCATACAGGTATTTCAACAACAAATCCTTTGATGGCTTTTGGTTCTAAATTAAATCAAGAAATTTTAACGGCTTCCGATTTTAATCCTGCGTTGTTAAATGATCCTGCTAAAACACAAAACTTCGCCACTCGAATAGAAGTACAACAACCGCTTATCAATATAGATGGTTTATATGGTCGTCAGGCAGCTAAGGCAAAAATGGACGCTTTTCAGTTACAAACAGAACGCACTAAAGAATATTTAGAATTAGAAGTTTCAAAAGCATATATGCAATTGCAATTGGCTTATAAAGCGGTTACAGTCTTAAAAAAAGCAAATTCAACAGCACAAGGAAACTTGAAATTAGTTGAAAACTATTTCAAAAACGGAATGTTGCAAAAAACAGATTTGTTAAACGTGCAAGTTCGCGTAAATGAAATTACAAATCAATTACAATATGCCAAATCTAATGTACAAAACGCATCCGATTATTTAGCTTTTTTATTGAATGAAGATATGGCTGGAAAAACCTACAAGCCGACCGAAGTTTTACATAATTTAATTGCAATCGAAGCGATGAATACAACAATTTCTGATTCCAGAAAAGATATTCAAGCGATGCAAAAATCATCGGAAGCATACAAAAAAATGCATCAATCTTCAAAATTTGGATTCTTACCTCGCTTGAATGCTTTTGGAAGTTATGAATTATACGACCAACATTTGTTTCAAACTTCAGCAAAAGGTTATGTAGTGGGCGCTCAATTGTCATGGAATGTTTTTGACGGATTTACATCTTTTGGAAAAACACAAAAAGCAAAAGCTGATTTTGAAAAGGCTGAAATTGAAGCTGAACAATACAAAAAACAAAGTCAATTGGAATTAAGTAAAACCAATCGTCAATTAGTAGATGCTGAAAACAAAGTGAATTTATCCAAATTAGCGTTTGAACAATCGCAAGAGGCGTTTAGAATTCGTCAAAATAGATTCACACAAGGATTAGAAAAAACAACCGATTTATTGATGGCTGAAACGCAATTGGCGCAAAAAGAATTAGAACATTTGCAAGCCGTTTTCGAATATAACTTTACCAAACAATACGTTCAATTTTTAACGAAATAATTTTCCTGCTTGGTTTTAAAACCATGTAGGTATTTAAATCAAAATTAAATACACAAAGTAACATGAAAAAAATAATAACAGTACTAGCAATTTCATCACTCATTTTAATGTCTTGTGGAGGTGATAAAAAAGAAAATGTAACCAATTTACCAACTATTCCCGTTCAAGTATCAGAAAATACTGAAAATGTAAACGGTTCGTTCATAACGGCAAGTGGAAAAATCGAATCGGAAAACAGTGCAAATTTAAGCACCAGAATGATGGGGTATGTAACCAAAGTGAATGTAAAAGTTGGTCAGAATGTTTCAGCAGGACAATTATTAGTTAGCATTAATAATACCGATTTACTAGCTAAAAAAGCACAAGTTGACGCTTCTATTACCCAGGCAACGGCAGGTTATAACAATGCTAAGAAAGATTATGATCGTTTTGTGAATTTATTTGCGCAACAATCGGCTTCACAAAAAGAATTAGACGATATGACAGCACGTTATGAAATGGCTAAAGCAGGATTAGAAGCAGCAAAACAAATGCGTAACGAAGTGATGGCGCAGTTTTCTTATTCGAATATAACAGCACCTTTTTCTGGAACTGTTACGAATACGTTTGTAAAAGAAGGTGATATGGCTAATCCAGGGATGCCTTTAGTAAGTATTGAGGGAGCTTCAAGATTACAAGTAACCGCAATGGTTTCTGAAAGTGATATTTCCAATGTTAAAAATGGAATGCCAGTAAAAATTAATGTAAAATCGTTAAACAAAGAAGTCGCTGGAAAAGTTTCTGAAGTGAGTTTGTCGGCAAAAAATACGGGCGGTCAATATTTGGTGAAAGTTATTTTAGATAAAATGGATAAAACTATATTATCAGGAATGTTTGTTAATGTGCAATTCCAAAAAGCAAAAAAAGAAATTAGTTCAACGGTTAAGTCTGATATCGTGTTAGTTCCAGAAAGTGCTTTAGTTAGACAAGGTCAATTGACCGGAATTTACACTGTAGGAGATGGTAATGTAGCCATTTTAAGATGGTTGCGCATTGGTAAAACTATTGGTAGTCAAGTAGAAATTTTGTCCGGTTTATCATCAGACGAACAATATATAGTATCGGCTGAAGGAAAATTATTTAACGGAGCTAAAGTTCAATTAGCCAATTAATCAATTAGCCAATATGTCATTTAATTGGCACATCGACACATTGTCTCATTAAAAAATTAGAATCATGCAAGAAGGTATATCAGGTAAAATAGCCAATTTCTTTATCAACTCTAAACTAACCATTTTATTAATGGTAGCGTTGATGATTATTGGTACGTACAGTTCGTTCTTAATTCCTAGAGAAGAAGAACCACAAATTAATGTGCCAATGGCAGACATTATGGTAGGCTATCCA
>DALYCS010000019.1:13189-16427 GCA_031973615.1 Flavobacterium sp.
CATAAAAGGTGTAGAACATATTCACAGTATGGCAATGAATGGCCAAGCCATGATGGTAGTGCAGTTTTACGTAGGTCAAAACAGTGAGGATTCTTATGTAAAGTTGTATGACGAATTGATGAAACATCAAAATATGTTTCCACAAGGTGTGTATCAACCTATGGTAAAAACACGCGCCATTGATGATGTTCCTATGTTGGGATTAACACTTTGGAGCGAAAAATACGATGATTTTCAATTGCGCCAAATAGCTGAAGAAGTAACTTCTGAAGTTGAAAAAGTAAAAGATGTTGCCATCACAAAAGAAATTGGTGGACGTACCCGCGAACTAAAAGTCGTTTTAGACAAAGATAAAATGGCAGAAAATGGTGTAGATGCCTTGGGTATTATGCAAATGATACAAGCCAATAATGGTAGTTCGCAATCAGGAAGTTTTGTGCAAAATGATACGGAATACTTAGTGACTACAGGTAAATTTTTAGCCTCTTCTGAGGATGTGGAAAACTTGGTTGTAGGTATAAATAGTAATATGCCAGTTTATCTAAAACAAGTGGCAACTATTCAAGACGGACCTCAAAATCCTAAGAATTATGTTTCTTTTGGGTATGGAAAAGCCAATGAAAAATATGCCAATAACAATTCGGAATATCCTGCCGTTACCATTTCAATTGCAAAGGTAAAAGGGGCAGATGCTATGAAAATTTCGGAGAAAATTTTAGAGCGAGTTGAAAATTTAAAGAAAACAATTATACCAACAGATGTTCATGTAGAGGTTTCTAGAAATTATGGAGAAACTGCATCACACAAAGTAGGAGAGTTGTTGCTTCATTTAGGGGTTGCAATTATAGCTGTAACCGTATTGGTAATGCTCGCCATGGGTTGGAGAGGCGGATTAGTTGTGTTTTTTTCTGTTCCCTTAACCTTCGCTTTGACGTTATTTAGTTATTATTTATTAGGATATACCTTAAATCGAATCACGCTTTTTGCCTTGGTTTTTGTGGTAGGAATTGTAGTAGACGACAGTATTATTATTGCCGAAAACATGCACCGTCATTTCAAAATGAAGCGACTGCCGTTCAAACAAGCGGCTATTTATGCTATAAACGAAGTAGGAAACCCAACCATTTTAGCAACGTTTACGGTTATTGCAGCTATTTTGCCAATGGCTTTCGTATCAGGAATGATGGGACCTTATATGAGTCCAATGCCAATTGGTGCGTCGATTGCGATGATATTATCATTATTTGTAGCATTGACGGTTACACCTTATTTGGGGTACCATTTATTACACGAAAAAGACGAGCAAGAGCACAAAGAAGAACAAGGTTTAGAAACTTCATGGATTTATAGAATTTACAGAAAAATTGAAGAGCCACTTTTGGACAATTCTAAAAAACGTAATCTTATGTTTTTGATAACTGGAGTATTGTTAATTGGTTCTGTTTTGATGTTTTTTACGAAATCGGTTGCCGTAAAAATGCTACCTTTTGATAACAAAAATGAATTCCAAGTGGTGATTGATATGCCAGAAGGAACTACCTTAGAACGAACAGCAGCAGTTACGAAAGAAATTGCACAATATCTTTCTACTGTTCCTGAAGTAGTGGATTATCAGAATTATATTGGTGCATCTGCTCCGATAACTTTCAATGGCTTGGTACGTCATTATGATATGCGTGGCGGAAGTAATATGGCCGATATTCAAGTAAATTTATTGCACAAAGAAGATCGCGATTTACAAAGTCATGATGTAGCAAAAGTAGTACGTCCCGAAGTGCAAAAAATTGCAAAAAAATATGGTGCGAATGTAAAAATTGTAGAAGTACCACCAGGACCTCCGGTTTTATCTACGTTAGTAGCTGAAGTGTACGGACCCAATTATGAAGATCAAATCAAAGTGGCAAATCAAGTTAAAACCATTTTGGAAACGACTTCAGATGTAGTTGATACCGATTGGATGGTAGAAGCTCCTCAAGTGGAATATAAATTGGAAGTGGATAGAGAAAAAGCCATGTTAAATGGAATCGCTCCACAACAAGTAGTCGGAAATTTGACCTATTTATTAAGAGAAATGCCCGTTTCTAACTTGTATGATGAACGCTCGAATAATCCTGTTGGAATAACGCTTTCATTGGAAGACAAAGACAAAACTTCGATGCAAGACATACAAAATTTGAAAATCAAAGGCAGTCGTGGTAATGTGGTTCCGGTGAGTGATTTGGTAAAAGTTACTACAGATACCCTACAAAATACAATATTTCGTAAAGATCAAAAACGCGTGGTGTATGTGTTAGCCGATATGGCAGGAGCGCTAGAAAGTCCGGTGTATGCCATTTTAGGAATGAATGAAAAATTAGAGAAAATGCAATTGCCAAAAGGGTATAAAGTAAATGAATTATACATGGATGCTCCTGCAGATGAAAGCGATTTCACCGTAAAATGGGATGGAGAATGGCAAATTACTTTGGAAGTGTTTCGTGATTTAGGGGCAGCATTTTTGGTGGTTATCATCATTATTTATATGTTGATTGTGGGTTGGTTCCAAAACTTCAAAACCCCATTAGTAATGATGGTGGCAATTCCACTTTCATTGGTCGGAATTGTATTGGGTCACTGGATTTTAGGGGCATTCTTTACTGCCACTTCGTTCATTGGGATGATTGCATTAGCGGGAGTAATGGTTCGAAATTCGGTCTTGCTCATCGATTTTATCGAAATTCGTTTGAATGATGGCATTCCAATGAAACAAGCTATTATTGAGGCAGGAGCAGTGAGAACAACACCAATTTTATTAACTACTGGAGCAGTTGTAATTGGCGCATCTATCATATTGTTTGATCCAATTTTTCAAGGATTGGCCATTTCGTTAGTAGCAGGAGCGATTGTTTCAACTTTATTGACATTAATCGTTGTGCCATTGATTTACTATATCACAGAACGTAAAAAATGGGAGAAGAATAATTTATAAAAATGTTTAATCAAAAAAAAAAACTTACCTCGATAGTTTCCTCCTCCTTTGGGGAGGTTAGGTGGGGCAAAATATGAAATTAGTACTAATCACCGCTATAGCAGAATTTGAAAAAGATGTCAAAAAGATGCTAAAAGAAGCAAAAGTAAAATCGTATTCGTATCGTGATGTAAAAGGTTTTAGAGATGCTTCTGAAGAAAGTATAGAAGATAATTGGTTTGGTTCTGAAATGAATGAAACGGATTCGGTTGTCTTTTATGCTTTTATTTT
>DALYCS010000020.1:0-8364 GCA_031973615.1 Flavobacterium sp.
CGCTACTAAATCGGCTCTTCCGTTTAAAAGAATGGTATTAATTTGGTCGATATCTTGAATATATCCGGCTGTTATTGTTGGAATATGAATTGTATTTCGAACTGCATCTGAGAAAGGCGTTTGCCACATTCTGCCGGTTTGTGGTTTTTGGTCGGCAACCGTATTTCCTGTGGAAACATTAATAATATCGGCACCTGCTTTTTTAAACGCTTCCGAAATTACCAAAACATCTTGTTCCGAAATTCCGTTTTCTGCCCAATCGGTAGCGGATATTCGAACAGAGATTGGCTTTTCTTTTGGGAATACTTCACGAATAGCTGTAAATACTTCCAAAGGATATTTTAAACGATTTTGTACACTTCCGCCAAATTCATCGGTACGAATATTGGTTAATGGTGATAAAAAAGAGGCCAATAAAAAGCCATGATGTGCCTGTAATTCGATCATATCAAAACCAGCGTCATTAGCATTTTTTGTAGCTTGTACAAATTGACTTTTAACCAATTGCATAGCTGCTAAAGTCATTTCTTTAGGATAATCATAATTTTCAGAAAAAGGAATGGCTGATGCCGAAAGCAACTCCCATTTTTTACCTTGAAATTGTTCTTCCCATGGAATTTTGGAGCAGCCTTTTCTTCCAGAATGTCCCAATTGCATTCCGATTTTTGTTGGGGTATATTGGTGAATAAAGTCCGTAATTCGTTTCCAAGTGTTTACTTGATTTTCGGTATAAATACCTGCGCAGCCTTGTGTGATTCGTCCTGTTTCGCAAACAGCGGTCATTTCGGTAAGAATTAATCCCAAACCACCTACAGCTCTTGATGTATAATGCTGAAAATGCCAATCGTTTACTAATCCGTTTTCGGCTAGATATTGTCCCATGGACGACATCACGATGCGGTTTTGCAATTCTAAATTTCTTAATTTAAAAGGAGTGAAAGCTGCCGATCGATTTTTGATATTGACATTGCAATTGTCATTGAACTCTTCCAAAACTTTATCGGTAAACGAACTATCTCTTAAGCGCAAATTTTCATAGGTTACTTTTTTCGAACGCGTCATGCATCCAAAAGCAAATTGCTGAAACGAATGTTGCATGTGACGGTCCATATTTTCAAACCAATCCAAGGACACAATAGCAGCATATTGAATCATCTCTACAGTGTTTCTTCGGGTTTTGTCATATTGTGCAAAAGCGGCCTGCACATTTGTGGGATTAGCAATTACAGCATCCGATAAACCAATAGCACAATCCATTGCTAATTTGGTCCCAGAACCAATAGAGTAGTGGGCTGTAGCTTTGGCATCGCCTAATAAAACAAGGTTGTTGTGGTACCAATTTTCATTGGTTACATGCGGAAACTGACGCCAATGTGATTTATTTGAAATTAAGGCATGGCCATCTAATTCTTCTGCAAATATTTCAGCAATTTTTGCCATGGTATCTGCTTCATTGGTCACTTCAAAACCATGTTTTTGCCAAGTTTCATCGCTGCATTCAAAAATCCAAGTACTTCTATTTTCTTCGTATTGATAGGAATGTGCAACAATGGTTCCGTAGGGTGTACTTCTGAAAAAATACGTAAAGGCATCCAACGGTTTAGTGGATCCCAACCAAACAAATCGGTTCTTTTTCAATTCGATTTTGGTGCCAAATTCTTTTTGATATTGAGTCCGAATGGTACTTCCAATTCCGTCTGTTGCTAAAATCATATCAGAGTCTGCAAATTGCGATAGATCGTCTACATTTTGTTCGAAATGTAAATTGACACCTTCTTCGAGGCACCGTTGTTGTAACAATTGTAAAAGTGTTTTTCGGGAGCAACCGCAAAAACCATTTCCTGCAATGGAAACAGATTCGCCGTCTCGAGCCACAACAATATCATCCCAATAGGCAAATTTGCTACGAATCAATTCATACGATTGCATATCGCGTTTTAAAAATTCACCTAAAGTTTCATCGGAAAACACGACCCCAAAACCAAAACTATCATCGGGTTTGTTGCGTTCATAAATATCGATTTGGCAATGTGGCATTGCTTTTTTGGTCAATATCGAAAAGTAAAGTCCGCCCGGACCACCACCTATAACTGTTATTTTCATATTTTAATTGATAATTAACAATGGTTAATTGATAATTAATTTATCTTTTAATAGAGAATATTTCTCCTAATTTACTATAATTTGAACCTGCTAAACGCGCAACAGGTTTATACTTATCTAAATTGATTTTGTGATTTTCCATAAGTATCGAATCATCAATATGAAGGGTAATTATTTTTCCGATGATGATACAGGCGCCTCCATTTTGATGCTTTTCGATAAAATAATGATGCACCATTTCGCATTCAAACTGTACCAAACTTTCTTTTACACGTTTGGGTTTAATAAAAACAGAGTCAATAGATGTAATGTTGGCCAATTCAAATTCACTTACATCAGAAGCAACGTTTTGTGCAGTTGTATTCATCTGTTCAACGATTTCTTCTGTGACTAAATTCACTACAAATTGATTATTGGCAAGAATATTGTTTAAGGTGTCTTTGTTTTTATTACCCGTTCGAACCGTTGAAAACATAATATGAGGCGGATCTTCGCTCACCACATTAAAAAACGAAAACGGAGCCAAATTATCAATTCCATTGGCATCAATTGAGGCTACCCAAGCGATAGGTCTGGGGATTACGGTTCCTGTTAATAATTTATAAAGTACCGATGAATCGGTAGATTGAATGTCAAACTGCATAAAATTAATGTTGATGATACAAATTAAGTAAAATTAATAAAAATAGAACTATACTTTAGTAAGAAATATGTCTAGTTTTTTGAGAATTTGGCGTCTTTAATTTTTCAAGGTTTAGGGTAAAATTGAATAATCTGTAATTTTTAAACAATTAAATTTTATTATTAAGAAAAAATGTTTGTAATTATTATCATATTGTTTTTTGTATATTTTGCAAAATTAGTATATTTATGCAAAATTTATATATATGGAAATTTTAGCTTGTCCTAAGTGCCAAAGTGAAACAATTGTTAAAAGTGGCGTCATTAAAGATAAACAAAGGTATTTGTGTAAATCATGCACGTATTATTTCACGGTAAATAAATTGGGGAAAAAAATAGATGATTACTACGTAACGAAAGCGCTACAACTGTACTTAGAAGGTTTGAGTTACAGAGAAATAGAGCGAATTATTGGAGTTTCCCATGTTTCGATTAGCAATTGGGTCAAAGAATTCAAAATTAAAAAACCACCACACCCCAATTACCATCCAACCTATAAAATTTTTAAACATCAAGAGTTGTTAGAATACTTGCAGCAGAAAGAACAATTATCTGGCGCAGGAATGATTATTACTGAGTTGGGTGATAAGTTTATGTTAATTAAATGGGAGCGATTTAAGGATTAACTATAGTTTTTTACATTACTATATATTGTAATTTTTTTCATTAACAAAATTTTAGAATTTGGTCAAACAAAAATTGAATTACTAACCAAAATTTAAAATTTTATGAAAAGAGTATTAATTGCCTCGTTTGCAGCATTATCGTTTTCTGGATATTCGCAAACAGCACCAACACCTGCACCGGCTGCAAAAGAGTGGGATGTAAGTGTTTATGGATTTGTACGTACCGATTACATTTGGGACACCCGTAAATCAGCACAAGTTAGAGAGTACAATTTAAACTTGTATCCCTTAGACGAATCACTTGATGCCAATGGTAAAGACATCAACGATGCTGGAGCTTCAAACTTTTTATCGGTTGTTTCTCGTTTAGGAGTAAAAGCAAAAGGCCCAGATGTATGGGGGGCAAAAGTTAGTGGTAACTTAGAAGGTGACTTTTTTGGAAACACCGAACAAACTATTGGGTTGTTCCGTTTACGTCATGCCTATGCAACTTTAGATTGGACCAAAACCAGTATTACAATGGGACAGACTTGGTATCCTACATTTATACCTGAAGTATTTCCTGGAGTGGCTAACTTTAGCACAGGAATCATGTTCAATCCATTTGGATGGGCTTCACAATTTAAAATCAAACAACAATTATCAAGCAAAATTTCCTTTGCATTTACTGCATATAAAGAAAGAGAGTTTACTACTGCATCTGGAACGAATGCTGCAACTAACCCTACTACAGATTGGTCGCAAAATTCAGGCTCTGTAAATTCAGCCTTACCTACTTTAAATGGTGTTATTCAATTCAAAGGAAAAAATCTTTTAGTTGGAGCAGGTCTTGAATACAAATCATTACAGCCTTTGACTAAATTTAATGGGGAAGCAACTACAGAAAAAGTAAACAGTTCAACCCTATTTGGATATGCCAAATATTCGAACGAAAAATTATCGGTGAAAGCCTATGGAATTTCAGGAGGTAATTTATACAACATGGTAATGGTAGGTGGATTTATTGGTTCAACAACTAATGGAGTACAATCATATGATCCAACAAAAACAACTGCATTTTGGTTGGATATTGCCAGTAATGGAAAATCAATTGCGCCAGGTCTTTTCTTTGGTACTACAAAAAACAATGGTGCCGACAAATCCGGAACAGCTGCATTTGGTAGAGGAATCGGTGTTAATGGTGCTCGTGTAATTGACAACGTATGGAGATTATCAGGTAGAGTAGATTTCAAACAAAATAAATTCAGAATTACCCCAGAATTAGAATTAACAAGTGCTACTTGGGGAAATGCTGATGCACATGGAAAAGCTACTTCTGCATTTAAAGACGTAAGCAACTTTAGAGCAATGGTGTCTTGTGTTTATGCATCTTAATTAATAATAAAACTAAATAAAGTACAATATGAGTAACAAAAAAACAACTGGAATCTGGAAAGTAATTTCAGCTTCCTCAATGGGAACAATGATCGAATGGTATGACTTTTATATCTTCGGAAGTTTGGCAGTAGTATTGTCTACTAAATTTTTCCCGTCAGACAATCCAACAGCAGCTTTCTTATCTACATTAGCTACATTTGCTGCTGGTTTCGTAGTGCGTCCTTTTGGAGCCTTATTCTTTGGTAGATTAGGGGATTTAATTGGTAGAAAATATACTTTCATGGTTACCCTTATGTTAATGGGTGGGGCAACCTTTGTTATCGGATGTATTCCAAGTTATGAAACTATTGGTTACGCAGCGCCAATCTTGGTGTTAATATTGCGCTTGTTACAAGGTTTAGCACTTGGTGGAGAATATGGTGGGGCGGCTACCTATGTAGCAGAACATGCTCCTAAAAACGAAAAAGGATATTGGACTTCTTGGATTCAAACTACAGCAACTGTTGGTTTGTTTATCTCCTTGATGGTCATCCTAATTACTAAAGGTTTGATGTCAAAAGAAGCTTTTGAAGATTGGGGATGGAGAGTTCCATTTTGGGTATCGATCTTGATGGTATTTATATCGTATATGATTCGTAAAAACATGCACGAATCACCAGTATTTGCTAAAGCTAAAGAAGAAGGAAAAACATCAGCAAATCCTTTGAAAGAAAGTTTTGGAAATAAATTTAATTTAAAATTTGTTTTATTAGCTTTATTTGGAGCAACTATGGGACAAGGAGTTGTTTGGTATACAGGTCAATTCTATGCGATGAACTTCTTAAAAACAGTTCAAAGTATTGATTCCTCTCAAGTGGATACATTATTAGGAATCGCATTATTATTAGGAACACCGTTCTTTGTTGTATTTGGATGGTTGAGTGATAAAGTAGGAAGAAAAGTTATCATGATGGGAGGTATGTTGTTGGCAATTTTATTATATCGTCCAATTTACCGTGCCATGTATTCTTCAACAGATTTATCATTAAAAACTGAAATCGTTGAACAAACTAAAGTAGTTCCTTCAATCAAAGAAGTAGATGAAACTAAAATGGATTCAATTTACACTACAACAAAAGCCTATACTGACGGTACTACTGTAGAAGAAATCAAAACTATTCATTTTGAGGCTGGAAAAGTAATGCTTGATGATAAAGGGAAAGACAAAATTGAAACTAAAATCACGAAAAAAATTAACGACAGCGACAAATGGTTCTTGGTGTTAATGGTTTTCATTCAAGTTATATTTGTAACAATGGTTTACGGGCCTATCGCAGCTTTCCTTGTAGAAATGTTCCCAGTGAAAATTAGATACACATCCATGTCGTTGCCATATCACGTAGGAAATGGTATATTTGGTGGATTGTTACCTGCTATTTCTACGTACTTTGTAACAACAGCCAAAGATGCAGGTGATGCAGAGTTCTATTTAGAAGGACTATGGTATCCAATTGGTATCGCTGCCGTATGTTTCATCATAGGGATGATTTACATCGATAGAAAAATTAATACACTTCACGACTAAAAATAACAGATATGAACGCAATAAAAAAATATTTAGGAATCGTTTGGATAGCATTAGCCATTGCAATTGCTTATTTTTCGATTGGAATTTTTGGAGGTAAATTAACTTCTGGAAAACAAGACGATTTAGTTTTCGGAATTATTATTTTCTTTATACTTTTACCAATGGTTGTAACTGGATTAACTATCTTTGGTTGGTATGCCATCACGGATGAATATGAAGACTAAATAACAATAGTTTTTTTAAATCCTGAAAGCTCTTATGTATGTAAGAGCTTTTGGGGTTTTTATAATGTAAGATAAATATGAAAAAACGCCACCAACAAAAGCTGGTAATTGTATCAATGCTACTAGTCATAGGATTAAATCTTCCTATTGTACTGTTGTTTGATTCTTCGCAAAATGCCTTCGGTTTTCCCGTGATTTATATTTACTTGTTTTCAATTTGGTTGTTTTCCATTTTAGTTTCCTTGCTCATAGTAAAACGTTATAATGAATAGTATTTCGCTATTAGTCATATTATCTGCCTATTTGGCTGTTCTTTTTTATATAGCCTATTGGGCCGAAAAAAAAGGGAACAGTAAATGGACTAATAATCCTATGATTTATTCTTTTTCATTAGCGGTTTATTGTACGGCTTGGACCTATTATGGTAGTGTAGGGGTAGCTGCTGACAGTGGTTTAAGCTATTTGCCCATTTATTTAGGACCTGTAATTATTGCACCATCTTGGATTTTGATATTGCGAAAAATCATTCGTATTTCCCGGGTAAATAAAATTGCCAGTATAGCCGATTTTATTTCGCTTCGTTATGGAAACAGTCGATTTTTAGGTGCAATCGTTACGGTAATTTGTTTGACGGGTATCATTCCATATATTGCGTTACAACTAAAAGCCATTGCAGAAACTTTTCATGTAGTAACTAAAACTGAAATTCGCTCCTACATTTTTGATGACACAACGACTTATGTGGCCATTGCCTTGGCTTTATTTGCGTCATATTATGGTACGCGCTATGTCGATGCTTCTGAAAAGAGGAAAGGAATCGTAACGGCTGTGGCCATAGAAAGCATATTGAAATTGGTTTTTTTCGTCGTTGTTGGGGTATATGTTTCTTTTTTTGTATTTGATGGTTTTGATGACATTTATCAAAAAGCATCTTTGTTGGATAACTTTAAAGAAAAAAACACAATCGGAGGTTTGTCGCAAGGTATCAATTGGTTTTTACTTTGTGTGCTTTCAATGTTTGCTATATTTTTATTACCCCGACAATTTCAAGTAGGAGTAGTTGAAAACAATCGTGAAAATCACATCAATACAGCTGTTTGGTTGTTTCCATTATATTTATTGCTATTTAATTTTTTTGTATATCCAATCGCATGGGGAGGAAACATATTATTTGACGGACAAGATGTAAATTCGGATGTCTATTCTTTGCTAATTCCTCAACTGTTTGACAATAAAATATTAACCGTATTGGTATTCTTGGGTGGATTTTCTGCAGCCATTTCAATGATTGTGGTTTCATCCATCGGATTATCTACCATGATTACGAATAATATATTAATTCCCTACAATTTGTTGGGCGTATTAAAAAGCGAAGAGATCAGTAACCGTTTGATTTTAAATAGCCGTAAACTAGGCATTTTCTTATTGATTATTTTATCTTATTTTATCTATCGTTTTTTTGGATTGGATTATAATCTGGTTTCAATTGGTATGGTTGCTTTTGTCATCATTTCGCAATTGGCTCCTGCGTTTTTTGGCGCACTATTTTGGAGAAGAGGTTCACGTTTAGGGGCCATTTATAGTATTATTATTGGATTTCTAGTGTGCATCTATACATTACTTATCCCGTATGCCATTGGAATTTCAAACAGTGAGAGTACATTTATTAGTGAAGGATTCATGGGAGTTGCATTGCTTAAACCCTTCCAATTGTTTGGGTTGGATTATTTGCAACCCGTTACACATGCGCTATTTTGGAGTTTATTATTCAACAGTGCCACGTATT
>DALYCS010000020.1:8431-16402 GCA_031973615.1 Flavobacterium sp.
GAAATGTTTGTCGATATCAATAAATATATCAGTAATCACGAAGATGCATTTATTTGGAGAGGAACCGCTTATCGAAATGATATCGAAAAAGTATTGATTCGATTTCTTGGAACTGAGCGAACCAAACGCGCCATGAATATTTTCAATGTAAAATATAATGTAGATGTTACCCAAGAATTAGCCGACGCGCGATTGATTAAGTTTTCAGAAAATCTTTTAACCGGACACATTGGTACCGCTTCTGCGAGGATACTCATTGCAAGTGTTGTGAAGGAAGAAAAAATTACGTTACCGGAGGTATTGAAAATATTAGAAGAATCAAAAGAGAATATTATTATTAATAAGAAACTGACCGAGACTTCAAACGAACTTAAGGAAATTACAGCTCAATTACAAGAGGCCAATATTTCTTTGATGGAAAAAGATCAACAAAAAGATGAGTTTCTCGATACAGTAACCCATGAATTGCGTACGCCAATCACTGCCATTCGTGCAGCCAGTGAAATCTTACACGATGATGATGAAATTCCAGAAGAACTGAAAAAACAATTTTTACAAAATATTATTTCAGAATCGGATCGATTGAATCGTTTGATTGATAAAATATTAGATCTAGAAAAGTTTGAAACGGGTAAACAAACTATTCATCCTACAAAAAATAATTTGATAGAAACGATTGAAAAATCAATTGAACCTTTGCTACAATTGATTAAAAATAAAAAGATTACCATCGCTATTGAAAGTAAAAATATAGTGACAGCCTTTTATGATGAAGATCGGATTTTTCAAGTCATCACCAATTTAGTTTCAAATGCGATTAAATTTTGCCCGGAAGAGGAAGGTTTAATAACCATTAAAGTTAGTGATCAAGAAGATTGTATTCAGACCAGTGTTATAGATAACGGAAAAGGTGTACCTCATAATGATTTTGAAGCTATCTTTGAAAAATTTTATCAGTCCATCAATCAAAATATTAAAAAGCCTGTTGGTAGTGGATTGGGCTTAGCTATTTGCAAACAAATTATTGAACATCACAAAGGAAAAATTTGGGTAGAACCAACTGTAAAAGGAGCTTGTATCGTTTTTACATTACCCAAAAACAAAAATATTGAAATGAAATAATTATGAAGAAGATTTTAATTGTAGACGACGAACCCAATATTGTTATGTCGCTCGAGTATACCTTTAAGAAGAGTAATTACGAAGTATTTATTGCTCGTGATGGACAAGAAGCATTAGAGTTGTTAAAAACTACATTCCCCGATGTTATTATTTTGGATGTAATGATGCCTTTAGTAGATGGATATGCAACCTTAGAGCACATTAAAAAAGATTCCAATTTACAACATACTAAAGTCATGTTTTTATCGGCAAAAAATAAAGAAAGTGATATAGAAAAGGGTATGGCTCTTGGCGCTGACGCTTACCTTACAAAACCCTTTTCAATAAAAAAAGTAGTGGATCAAGTAGCTGATTTACTAGCTTAATTGAGGCTTTACTACCTATATCTATTTAGCAATATAAATTCATTTAGTTGGTTTTTATTTTCTACATTTACTTTAGAAAATAAGTCACATAATTTGAATAATACAAATGAATTATTGCGAAATTTATACAAAAAGTATTACTTCTTCGGAAGCATTCTGGGCAGAACAAGCCCAAAGTTTAGGATGGTATAAAAAACCAACTTCAATCTTAACCACAGATAAAAACGACTATCCTTTATGGTTTGCAGATGGCGAGTTAAACGCATGTTATTTAGCCTTAGACAAACATATTGAAGATGGCTTTGGCGAGCAAGTTGCTATTATCTATGATTCTCCAGTTACGCAAACGATTAAAAAATATACATTCAACCAAGTAAAAACGGAAGTAGCCAAACTTGCCGGCGGCTTACTCTCATTAGGTTTAGAAAAAGGAGATACAGCGGTAATCTATATGCCAATGATTCCCCAAGCTGCATTTGCAATGTTGGCTTGTGCGCGAATAGGAGTGACGCATTCGGTTGTTTTTGGAGGTTTTGCTCCTCATGAATTGGCCATTCGAATTGACGATTGCGAACCCAAAGCAATCCTTACAGCTTCCTCGGGTATTGAGATTGATCGATTGATTGCCTATAAACCTTTGGTCGACGAAGCTATTGAATTAGCCCATCATAAACCTGAAAAAGTAGTTGTTTTTAACCGTAAATTAGGGGCTCGTGTGCCCTTTAAAAAATACGATGTTGACTACGATGCTTTAGTTTACGGTTCTGAAGAAGCAACTTGTGTTTCGGTAAATGCAACACATCCTTTATATATATTATACACTTCTGGAACTACAGGGAAACCAAAAGGAATTGTCAGAGATACAGGTGGTTACGCAACCGCACTTAAATTCTCAATGCAACACATTTATGATGCAAAAGAAGGCGATGTATTTTGGTTGGGTAGTTGGACATAGTTATATTGTATATGGTCCGCTGTTTAACCGAAATACAACCATCCTTTTTGAAGGAAAACCCATTCGAACACCCGATGCAAGTACCTTTTGGCGCGTCATCAACGAACATCAAGTAAATGTTATGTTTACTGCGCCAACTGCCATTCGCGCTATAAAAAAAGAAGATCCAAATGGATTATTTATCAAACAATATGATTTATCATCATTACGAATTCAATTTTTAGCCGGCGAACGTTGCGATGTGGCTACTTTAGAATGGTACCGCCAACACATTCCTGTGCCAGCAATTGACCATTGGTGGCAAACCGAATCAGGCTGGCCAATGATTGCCAACATGATGGGCGTTGAATATTTACCTATAAAACCCGGATCGGCAGGAAAAGCCGTTACGGGCTACGATATCAAAATATTTGGAGAAAATGGTCAAGAATTAGGACCAAATGAAGAAGGATATGTAGTGATAAAATTACCATTACCACCGGGAACTTTACTCGATTTATGGAAAGACAACGAACGATTCAAAGCTGGTTATTTGAATAAATTCCCAGGCTACTATTTTTCGGGCGATGGTGGATTTAAAGATTCCGACGACTATATTTTTATAACGGGTAGAGTAGATGATGTAATCAATGTGGCAGGTCATCGCTTGTCAACTGCTGAAATGGAAGAAATTGTTGCTTCTCATCACTCTGTTGCAGAATGTGCCGTTATTGGAATCAATGATGAATTAAAAGGTCAAATTCCTTTGGCTTTAGTAGTTGCTAAAACGGGAGAAGACATTGAACATTTCCAATTGCAACATGAGGTGGTTCAATTGGTTCGGGAACAAATTGGGGCCGTAGCTTCTTTGCGAGATGTGGTACTAGTCCAGCGTTTACCCAAAACCCGTTCTGGTAAAATATTGCGAAAAATGATGCGTAGTATTGCTGATGGAGCACAATTTCAAGTACCTTCAACCATTGATGATGAAGCCATTATTGATGAAATTCGAACGGTTTTACAACACGATAAAATTGGATGTTTTAATAAATAAACACATTCAATCAACTATATCTATTTAGCAAGAAAAATCTTTTTAAAAAACATAGAATAGCTATATTTACACTAATAAACAGATCATAAAAAACTAAGAATGAGTTATTACAAAATACACGATTTAGAAAATTACTTCAAAATGTATAAAAAATCGGTACGCGAACCTAGAAAATTTTGGGATCGCATAGCGGATGAAAATTTTACTTGGTACCAAAAATGGGACAAAGTATTTGAAGTAGATATGCAAGAGGCCAATTTTAAATGGTTTTTAAATGCTAAAGTTAACATTACCAAAAACTGTATCGATCGTCATTTAGCCAAAAGAGGCGATAAGACCGCTATTATTTTTGAACCTAATGATCCAAGTGAGGCAGCACAGCACATTTCATATAATGAATTGTATGTTCGTGTTTCAAAAATGGCAAACGTTTTACGCGAGCAAGGAATCAAAAAAGGGGATCGAGTTTGCATCTATTTACCCATGATTCCAGAATTGGCTGTAGCTATTTTAGCATGTGCTCGAATTGGAGCGATCCATTCAGTAGTATTTGCAGGGTTTTCTTCTTCAGCTGTTTCGGCTCGAATTAATGATAGTGAATGTAAAATGGTCATTACTTCAGATGGTAGTTACCGCGGCAATAAAGCTATTGATTTGAAAGGTATTGTAGATGAAGCTTTAGAAAAATCTCCTTGTGTAGAAAAAGTATTGGTTGTAAAGCGCACAAATACGGAAGTAAATATGCAAGCAGGAAGAGACATTTGGTTGCAACCTCTATTAGATGCTGCTGTTGGAAACAATGTTGCTGAAATAATGGATGCAGAAGATCCTTTGTTTATTTTATATACTTCCGGTTCTACGGGAAAACCAAAAGGAATGGTACATACCACAGCCGGTTATATGGTCTATACTGCGTATACTTTTAAAAATGTATTCAATTATGAAGAAAACGATGTGTATTGGTGTACGGCTGATATTGGTTGGATCACTGGTCACTCGTATATTTTATATGGACCTTTATTGAATGGTGCTACGACCGTTATTTTTGAAGGTGTTCCTTCTTATCCCGATTTTAGTCGTTTCTGGGAAGTGATTGAAAAACATAAAGTTACCCAATTCTATACAGCACCAACAGCTATTCGTGCCTTAGCTAAAGAAAGTTTAGATTATGTACAAAAATTTCCATTGAGCTCTTTAAAAGTAATTGGTTCGGTAGGAGAGCCTATCAATGAAGAAGCTTGGCATTGGTATAACGACCATGTAGGAGGAAAGCGTTGTCCTTTAGTAGATACTTGGTGGCAAACCGAAACAGGGGGTATCATGATTTCTCCCATTCCATTTGTCACGCCAACCAAACCTACTTACGCATCCTTACCCTTGCCGGGAATACAACCCGTTTTGATGGATGAATTACGAAACGAAATAGAAGGCAATCAAGTAACGGGTGCTTTGTGTATTAAATTTCCGTGGCCTTCGATGGCTAGAACCATTTGGGGGGATCACCAACGTTATAAAGAAACCTATTTTACTGCTTTCCCTGGAAAATATTTTACCGGTGATGGTGCACTACGTGATGAAGTAGGGTATTATCGAATTACAGGTAGAGTGGATGATGTGATTATTGTTTCCGGACATAATTTGGGAACAGCACCAATTGAAGATGCCATCAACGAACACCCAGCTGTAGCAGAAAGTGCTATTGTAGGTTTTCCACATGATATCAAAGGAAATGCCTTATACGGATTCATTATTTTGAAAGAAACTGGTGAAGGTCGTGATCGAAATAATTTGGCCAAAGAGATCAATCAGTTGATATCAGATCAAATTGGCCCAATTGCAAAATTGGATAAAATTCAATTTGTGAGTGGTTTGCCCAAAACACGTTCGGGTAAAATCATGCGAAGAATATTAAGAAAGATTGCTGAAGGAGACTTCTCTAATTTTGGAGACATCTCTACTTTATTAAATCCTGAAATAGTGGACGAAATTAAAGAAGGCAAGCTCTAGTTTTTTAGTTTTATTGGTTAAAAACTGCTTCAGAAATGGAGCAGTTTTTTTTATATTTTTTTATAGTTCCAAAAATAGTAGATCGAAATACTCAAATAAGGCAGCGTAGCAGCAAACATTTTACTGTTTTTAGTGAGTAGGCTAATAAACAAAAACAGGAGCATCAACAAACCCAAAATAACAATACCTATTGTATTTATTTTTTTAGGGAATTTTGGAACGATTGCAGCAAATAAAAGTACCAATTGGGCCAATAAACCTAGTAAAATTATAGGATGAGTTACATTTTGAAGGAGCTGATTAGTTTTGGTAAAAATTACATACTCTGCTTGAAAAACAAACATGGAATTATGTGGAGGCCATTCCATATAACCCAATTGAAATGTTAATAATAATAGGATGTTTAGTAGTCTTCTCATAATCATAAATAGGGTTTCAAAATGGATTTCATGTTTATATAACCTTTCAAATTTGGATGAACACCATCTGAACCATACTGTGGAAGCAATCCGTTTGTAGCATCAACCATTGAAGGAAAATAATCTACGAACTTAATTGCATTTAGTTGGGCATATTTTTTTAATAAATTATTAAATTCCATTACTTTTTCTGCAGGTTGTATCTTAGGATTCCAATAGAACCGATTGGTAGGTAGAAGGGAACACAAGATTACATCAATATTATGTTGATCCGATTTATTTACCATTATTTGAATGTTATGCAGTATTGCATCTAAAGCAATCGGACCATTATTTTCTGCTATATCATTAATACCTGCAAGAATGACCACTTTTTTTGGATGGTAATTGATAACATCGTTGTCAAACCGACCTACCATTTCAGTAGTAGTTTGTCCACTAATACCTTGATTTAATAGGAAATGGGTTTTGAAAAATTCAGGATCAAAATCCGACCAAAATTGTGTGATGGAATCTCCAAATAATATTGTATTTTGAATACCATCCATTTGAATATGCCTTATTTTATTTTTAAAATAGTCTTCAATTTCAAAAACAATAATGCGATTAAAAAAGAATCATCCGCTGCAGAAGTGCGATCCATCAAAGGAACTGCCATAGCTTTACACATATCTTCAAGAGTATATTTTTTCTCAATAGTATCTTTAAATTTGTTGAACATGATTTCAATATCCAAGGCTTCATTTTTTAAATGCCCACATTCAAATTTGGCCAAACTAGCATTCAATAAATCAATGTCACGATTGACTTTATAGCAAATTAGAGTAGCGTTTCCAATATACGAAACGATACGCTGCATTGCTTCACGCTCATTAATTTTCTCCAATTTGCTGACCAAAACAAATTCATTTTGATCCGAATCAAATTCTGTTTTTGAATACGAAACATACAATTCAATAGCTTCTTTTATTGCAATTTTATCGTTTGCAATGGTGATGGCCGAAAAAGCTAAAATCACATCTTTAGAAGAGTTTAAACCACTCGATTCAATGCTGATTGCCACATATCGATTGGATTTTTCTTTAAATTTGGAAAGATAATTTTTCCAAAATTCGGGATAATTATTTGGATTAAGCCACTGTAGCATTGTCTTATGAGAATTGTGTTAATTGGTATTTGTCTTTTATTAATTCGATAACTTCATCAATTTGCATCAAACATTTTTTTAATTTTTCTTTATCTACCTTACTTAATGTAGCCATTTTAATAAATGAACCATCTGTATCGTTTACAATACTTTCTTCAATTCTAAAATGTTGTAATTGCAAATAATTTTCGGCAAAATCAAGGTATTTTTCGGCATTTTTTGAATCATTAATAGCCAACTGCTTATACCGCAAATAAGTGTTGTTAATTCCTTTTAAACCATAACTTAAGGCAAACAAGCGTGCCGCATCTATGTATATTTGTAATCCTTTTTGTTTCAAGTCGAAATGATCTTTTAGCGGACCATTTTCCTCGATTGCGATTTTTTTGAAAAAGGTTAATGCCTCGGGTAATTGCAACACTTTGTTTCCAAGAAAATCAAAGAATAACGTATTACTTTTCATTTTTTGATAGATGTGCGCTTCAAGAGCATCTTTGATTTTTACTTCGCCAAATACATACTCAAAATCGAGAAAAATCGAACTAAAATCGTTGCCTTTTTTATTCGGTGCAATCATCCAATCTTGATAAACAAGTGCAAATTCTGTAAGCGATCGGCACCATTTTACGGAGCTTGCCATATGGTCGTTTGGACATAATTTATACCCCAATTTTTCCAAATTGCCAATCACCATTTTAGCCATTTGCACAAAATAATATTTGACATCTCTTTGTTTTTCGGCGGCTACATCTTCATAAATAAGCAAACTATCTTGATCACTCAAATAAAGCTGTTCTTTCCGACCTTGACTTCCCACAGCCAACCAAACAAATCGAGCAGGAGGGGTGCCTAAATGTTCTATTGCCATTTGAATGTTTCGTTGAATGATGGAAAACAACAATTCACTCGCTACGGCATTAATA
>DALYCS010000021.1:0-562 GCA_031973615.1 Flavobacterium sp.
TATACCACATTCATTTTGTCTGCAGAAATAATCGCTTGGTTAGGTCTTGGAACAACCACATAAGTACCTTCAAAAGACAATGGAATTTCTTTACCATCTTCTAAGAAACCAAACTTACCTGATATTTTTTGCTCTCCAATAGAACCAGCAGTAGTAGAAATAACCGCTTGTCCATTTTCAATTTTTCCAGGACCGTTAAAAGAAGTAGGAACTGTATTGGCATCATAACGTCCTAAGACTACTTTACCTTTAACAGCTTCCCCTTGAAAATAAGCATTTTTCTCTAACACTACAATAGCTTGAAAGTTTTTCATAGAAGCTGCAGATTTTAATGCATTTCCTAAGAATAAATTGTAAGCACCTGCTTCTGTATTTTTAACATCATTCTGCATAGCAGTTATAAATGTTAACGTAGAAACCGCTGGAAATCCTTTCGTTTTGTAGTCTAGGAATTTAACTTTGATTCCTTCTCTATTTGTAATATCAGCCGTTGAAAATTTCTTTTCAATCTCTTTGATAAAAGGAATGTATTTTACATCATTACCTAATACCTTTTTGATAT
>DALYCS010000021.1:572-1818 GCA_031973615.1 Flavobacterium sp.
CAATTCCTGCAACGATTTCTTTTCCTCTTGGGCTGTAACCGTCACCTGCAAACCATTTTTCATCAATAGTAGATTTGTCCATTGCTTCAAAAGGAAGTTTTCCATTCTCATCTGGTTCGATTCCTTCTGTAACTTCAGCTTTTACAGTTTCTAAAAAAGTAACGAAATCTTTAGAAAGTTTAGCAACTTCTTTTGCTTTTTTAGCTGGTTCAGCGTATTTAGCTGGTTCATCAGCTGCTTTCGTATTTAAAGCAGACAATAAGTTACCATTCGCTTCATCAGTTAATCTATTTGATTCTGAAAATTTATCATTAAAATTTCCAAAAGCTGTCAATACTTCTTTTGACATATTTAATGCCAACATTGCGATGAAAACCAGATACATCAGGTTAATCATCTTCTGTCTAGGGGTTAATTTTCCTCCTGCCATTTTTTCTTTAAATTAGTTTTTATTAATAAATTTTTACTGATAAAACTAATTATCCTCTGTTACTCATAGCAGTAAGCATACCTCCATAAACCGCGTTTAAAGACGCAATGTTTGAAGTCATTGATTGCATTTGCTCTTTTAATTTAGCAGCATTTTCTGCAATTTCTTGGTTAGCTTGTGCATTTCTATCTGCACTTTCTAATTGAACTTTATATAAACCGTTTAATGCTTCCATATTTGAAGCTGCTGCAGACATTTCTTCAGCATATTTCTTTTGACCTGCCATAGCATCTACTGTTGGAGAAATACTTTTTGCAGCGCCTTCAAAGTTTTTGATACTGTTACCTAAGCTAGCCATTAATTCAGCATCAACTTTAGCTTCTTTCAACATTGCATCTAACTTTTGAGATAATAATCCTTGTGCTTCTGCAGGGTTTTCAGCTTTTACTTTTTTAGTTGTAGGCTCTCCACCTGCTAATTCTGGGTATACTAAAGACCAATCTAAGTCTTTTTCAACTGGTTCAAAAGCAGATAAAGCAAAAATAGCTGCCTCTGTTAATAATCCAACAACAAGCATTGGTCCAGCTCCTGGCCAGTGCATTAATTTGAATAATGCTCCTACGATTACTACTGCTGCTCCCATTCCATAAAGGAATCCCATTACTTTTTTGCTTAAAATTGCCATAATAAATAAATTTTAGTTAGTTAAGTTAATTATAATAAAATTGGTTCAATACTATTTTGATTTTTTTCCAGTAGGTGCTGTTCCCATATAATCTTGCACCGTTCTGAATCCGATGTAACTTCTTGCTGAGT